>DASPXY010001670.1:0-5181 GCA_035637055.1 Gemmataceae bacterium
CACCAAGGAACAGATGCATCTGGAATCGCTCGTCCGCCAGCTGAAGGTGGGCGACCCGGTCCTGTTCCCGGATGGCGAGTTGGTGAGCGTGACCGGCTATCAGGAGACCATCTGGTACGCCAATGCGGCCTCGGCCACGCCCCAGACAGCGCCGAGTGCGCCAGCGGTTCCAGTGCCCATTCCCCACAGTCAGATCGACTTTACCGTCCCCTCGGGCACACCGGACCGCAGTGGTCTCAACGGCGCTGACAAGCGCAAGACTGTCACCCTCCGCTACGCCTGGCAACCGGCCGGCGAGTTGATCCCGACCCCGGCGACCCAGTTCGACGACAAATCCCCGGATCCGTCGCTCGGTGCGACGGCGCTCAAGGTCGATCAGGCCGTGCTCGTCGAGGATGCGAACGGCCACGGCGCGAGGGCGAAAATCACCGACACCGGGCTCCACCTGAGCGCGCCCTTTGACAAGTTGATGGCACCGCTACGGGCGCTGCCGAACTTGCTGCCGGTCACGCGCGGCCAGACCGTCGAGCGCGAGATCCTCGGCAGCGGCGATGCCCGCCTGCCGGGGCAGGAGTTTGTCTTGCAGAAATCGCCCCTGACGTACCTGCCGAGCGACGACAGCAAACTCGGGACTGGCTACAAGAGCACCCTGCGCGTCTGGGTGGACGAGATCGAGTGGCACGAGGTGTCGAGTTTCTACGGCCAGCCGCGCGATGCGAAAGTGTTCGTCACCCGCGAGGACGAGGACAACAAGACGCACGTGTTGACCGGCGATGGCGGCTTCGGGGCGCGGCTTTCCACGGGCGTCAACAACGTCGTCGCCAGCTACCGCTACGGCAGTGGTGTCGCCGTGCCGGGAGCCGACGCCCTGACCGTCGTCGTCCGTCCGCTGCCGCGGCTGACGGCGATCCGTAACCCGGTGCCGCCCGGCGGTGGCGCTGACCCCGAACCCGCCGATCGTATCCGCCGCCTCGCTCCGCGCTCCGTCCTGACCTTTGGCCGCGCCGTCAGCGCGGACGACTACGAGGTGATCGCCGCCGCGGCGCCAGGCGTCACCCGCGCCCAGGCCGCCTGGGTCTGGGACGCGGTTCGTCAGCGTACGCTCGTCAAGGTCTTCGTCGGCGACGATGCCGGCGCGGTGGACTCGGCCCGCCTTGCCCTCGCCGGCGCAGGCGACCCAAATCGCCCGGTTCGCGTCGAGGCCGCCACCCCCGTGGACATGGCGCTGGAATTGACCCTCGTGTTCGACCCCGATCGCACTCCCGACCCGGTCGTGAAGGCCGTCGCGAGCGCGCTTCTCGCGCCGGACACAGGGCTGTTCAGCGCTGGCAAAGTTCGTGTCGGGCAGTCGCTTTTCGCCAGCGCCATTCACGCCGCCTGCCTGAAGGTGCCCGGCGTCCTCGCCGTCCACGCTCTGAAGTTCGCCACCCAGCAAGGGGCGACGAAAACGGCTCCCACCGGCTTTCGCTTCGATCCCGGTGAGGGCAAGTTCTTCCGCCTGACGGCCGAGCGGTTGGAGGTACACCATGTCCCCTGACGAGGATCGCTACGCCGCCTTCTATGCGGAGAACCTGTGGAACCTGCTGCCCGGCGCCTACCGTGCCGCCGATAGCGAGGATTTCGACAGGAACGGCCCGCTCCGCGAACTCGTCAATCGCATCGGTGCCCAGGCGGCGGTACTGCGGCGAGCCATCGACCGCTTGTGGGAAGACCAGTCCATCGAGACCTGCGACGACTGGCTCATTCCCTACCTTGGCGATCTGCTGGCGGTCAATCTCGTCGCCGGACTCGGCGCCCGGGGGCAGCGCCTGGACGTGGCGCGCGCGATCTACTATCGCCGCCGCAAGGGCACGGTGCCGTTGCTGGAGGAACTGACCTCCGACCTGACCGAGTGGCCTGATCGAGTCATCGAGTTCTTCCGCCGGCTCGCACGGTCGCGCCACGGCCTCGACCCCGACTTCGGCCGACCCGTTTCCGCAACCCCGAAGCAAGCGCGCTCGCTGATGCAAGCACAAGGACTGCTTGGCGCACGTACGGGCACACCACTCGGGGGCTATGCCGACGTGCGGAACGCCTGCGGCGCCTCGCGTACACACACCGCCTTCGACGAGTTTGCCCACACCGCCGACGTCCGTCAGGGGCGTTGTCGCAGCGGCTGGCACAACATCCCGCGGGTCGGCGTTTTCCTCTGGCGGCTGAGGAGCTTCCCCGTCGGCCCAACGACGCCAGTCCTCGACGCGTCGTGCCAGGCCCCGTCGCAGTACACGTTCGACCCGACCGGGCGCGACGTGCCTCTCTTCGCCGCGGGGGAGAGACCATCGGGCGACGATTGGGTATCCCCGGCGGAGTGGCAACTGCCCGCGCCCATCGACCGCTACCTGCTGGAAGCAGAGCGTGACAACCTTTATGGCGACCTGCCGCGCTCGCTGGCCGTCTACGACCCCGGCGGCAACCTTGTCCCGGTGGGCGAGATCACCGCAGATCCTTTTTACGAGAAAAAGCCCCTCAAAACGGGAGAAACCGACGCCGCCTTTTTCATCGATCCGCAGCGTGGGCGGCTGGTCGCTCGCAAGCATGCCCCTGCCGGGAAGCCGCTGGTGAGCTATCACTACGGTTTCTCGTCGCTGCTCGGGGCCGGACCTTATGACCGCCGCGAGCCCGGCGTGGAATTGCCGCCGCCGCCGATCCCTGAAATCGCTGTTCTCGGCGGCGGCAACAACCTTGCCACGGCCCTCGCTACGCTACCCGCCACCGGCACGATCACACTCAGTGACTTTCTGACCTACATCGGCGTGCAGGATCTCGGGAGCGTGGCGAACATCGTCATTCGCTCGGCGAACGGCCGCCGTCCGGTGGTTCGCCCGTCACAACAGCCGGCGCCAACCTGGCAGTTTCACGGCGCCGGACCGGACAGTGAGCTGTTGCTGGAGGGGCTTGTCCTCGCCAACCTGACACTTACCTTGACCGGGCAATTCCAACGGGTGACGCTCCGGTGCTGCACCCTGGACCCCGGCAACGCCGGGCAGCCACCGCACACATTCGCCCGCGCCGCCGACGGGGTCGAACTCGCCCCCTGCCGGCTGACGATCCAGGGCGAGGTGGGCGAACTGACCCTCGACCGCTGCATCACCGGCCCCGTTCAGGTGGCTGTTGTCGATCCCGGCCCGCCACCGCGGTTCGGCACCGTCGAGCGCCTCGAAGCGACTGAGTGCATCCTGCAAGCGCTGGCCGGGGAGAAGACCCTGGACCTGCCGGCAACGGCGGTCGAACTGGAACGCTGCACCCTTCTGGGGGGTGGCCACGTCCGCCGATTGTACGCGAGCGAATGTATCCTGCATGAGATCGTAACTGTAGACGATACGCAACACGGCTGCGTCCGCTTCAGCGCCTGGGCGACGGGCAGCACCTTGCCGCGTCAGTACGAGAGTGTCGAACTGGAGCCGCAGGCCGGTCTGTTCGTCTCGCGCGCGTTCGGGCGGCCGGGCTACGCGCAGCTGCTCGGGATCGACACGCGCATCACCACCGGGGCCGCCGACGGCTCGGAAATGGGGGCCTTCGCCCGTGAGAAGACTGCCATCAAGGCGCTCGGCCTTCGCATCAAGTATCAGGAGTTCATGCCCCTGGGGCTGACGCCGGTACTCATCAGGGTGACGTGAACCAACCGCACAGGCTGCCCGCCCAACATCCGGGCGCGGCCCCGAGGGACAACGCGCATGGGCGCCGACATCACGCGAGACAGCTACGACGAGCCGCAGCAGTACCGCCAGCTCGTCAACCAGCAGGGTCGCGTCACTCTCGACGCCGACCTGAACGAGGCCCAGACGATCCTCCGCGAAGAGACACGCAAGGAGGCGCTCGACTTCGTCGGCCCCGCCGGCTCGCCCGACGATGGCTACCACATCCGCGTGCCCAGCCCCCTCCCCTCGGGCTGGAAGCCGTTTGACTTCCAGATCGACGCAGGCACGCTCTACGTCGGCGGCCTGCGCGTGGAGTTGCCGCTCAAGACGCGCTGGTCGCAACAGACGGACTGGCTTGACCAGCCAACGCTGAAAGCGGACCGCAGCAGCATGCGCGAGGCGATCGTCCTGCGCCTCAGCGAGCAGGAGGTCAGCGCCGTTGAGGACAATGCCGTGCGCGAGGTTGCTCTCGGCGGACCGGACACCGCCCAGCGCCTCCGCCTGCTGCGGCACGTTGCCCGCTTCGACGTCGAGGCGAACGACTGCAAGACGGCCTTGGAGCAAGTGCTGACCGCGCTGTCGGCGGAGGGCCTGGAGTTCAAGCCGGCGACGCTGCGGCTGCTGCCCAAGGCGCGGCTGCGCGTGAGCTTCACGAACCCACCGAAGCCCGCGGACAAGTGCGAACCCGCCGCGCAGGGGGGCTACCTGGAGGCCGCCAATCAGTGCCTGCGCGTGCAGGTGTCCGGCAGCAACAAGGTGCTCTGGGGCTTCGACGATGCCTCGGCCCTCTACCGCGTGGACATCGTCAAAATCGACACGACCAAGGGTGAAACGACCCTGCGCCTGCAAACGGACCCGGTAGACGAGGAGCATTACCCCAGGTCCGAATGGGTCTTCGAGGTGCTGCGGGCCACCGCTCGTCTGGCGAACGGCGAGTATGTCGCGGCCAGTTCCGGCGTGGTCGCGAAATTGAAAGGCTCCTACGACCCCGACGAGCGCACCTTG
Source organism: Gemmataceae bacterium (assembly GCA_035637055.1). Taxonomy (GTDB): domain Bacteria; phylum Planctomycetota; class Planctomycetia; order Gemmatales; family Gemmataceae; genus DASPXY01. The sequence continues at coordinate 4,683 of DASPXY010001670.1, forward strand.
ACGCTGGACAAGGCCCTGGTCGCTCCCTTCAAGGCCGGTGTCAAGCTGCCGCCGGTCTTCCTGCGCGTCTGGCAGGAGGAGTTGACGGTCGTCGCCAACCAGCAGCTCAAGCTCGGAACGACGGGCGTGCAGATCCGGCTCAACGCCGGCGCTCGCCCGCTCGGCGCCTTCTGGCGCTTCGCGGTGCGGCCAAACACACCGGCGGAGATATTTCCCAAACGCTACCTTAAAAGTGGTCAACCTCCCGAGGGACCGCGGCAATGGCTCTGCCCGCTCGCCTTCATCCACTGGAATGAGGACGGCGTGCATGCGAAGATCGACGACTGTCGCCCGGTCTTCGACAACCTCGTCGAGCTGACGGCCCGGAAGACCGGCGGCGGTTGCTGCACGGTGACGCTCGGCCCAGACGACCTCGAAAAAAAGACCTTGCAGGCGACCGTGGACAGTCTGGCGGAAAAGGGGACGGCCACGGTCTGCCTCCTGCCGGGTGTGTACGCGC
>DASPXY010001671.1:0-9133 GCA_035637055.1 Gemmataceae bacterium
CCTTGCCGAAGCCCGGCCAGCTGATCGTGCCGCGCAGCACGATCTCGTCGCACTCCAGGCCCGCCTCTTCACGAATCTCGCGGCGCAGACAGGCAACCACCTCCTCGCCCGCGTCGAGTTTGCCGCCCAGGCCGTTGTACTTGCCGAGATGAGCGTCGCCGGGCCGGCGGTTGCGGTGGACGAGCAGCACGCGCCGGCCGTCTGGCGAGAGCAGGTAACCGAGTGTGGCGAGGATCGGTCTGTAGGGTGTGGCCATTGCAGAGGTCAGAAGTCAGAAATCAGCCCTCAGGCATGGGGTAGCGAAAAAGCACTCAGTCCAGGCTGCCCTCACTGCCGTGTGCGACCGCCAACGCCCCCGCAACCGCCAAGGGCGCGAGCAGCAAGGCGAAGCGTAGCAAGTGCAAGCGCATCCCCTGCCAGGCACGGAAGGGCGGCAACAGGGTGAGCGCCAGGATCAGGGGCGCTCCGGCCGCAAGGGCAAACGCAACCCACGGCACGTTGCTGTACGTCTCCCTGTGGACCATGAACAGCAGGCCCGGCAGGAGGACCGCGACGCCTGGCACCGCGCCACCGCCATCAACGCGCCGCCACCAAGCCACAAGAGTAAGCCCACCCAGCGCACCCGCCAGAACCGTCGCGGCTTCCGGTGCCCGTGGCAGATCCGCGTAAAGCACGACTCCCGTCGCTGTCAGCGCTGTCAGCATCATTGCGAGGGGAATGCTCCCACTGGGCGGACGCGCGGCCAGGGATTCGAGCAGCGCCCACCCCGCAAGGATCACCGCCGTGAAGGCCGGGAGCCACCACAGGGGAGCGCGCAGTTCCGCCGGCGTTCCCTCTGCGGCGACCGTGGCCGGCAGCACCCACGCGACAACCAGGGCGACCACCGCCCCGCGCAGGCACCACCCCAACTGCGAGGGCACCCAGGGCAGGCGCGCTACCAACCCGACCAGCATCGCCACCAGCGCCCCTAACGGCAGACGGTTCCAGGGCATCCCCCGCCGTGTGAGTTCGAGCGATGTCTGCAGAACCTCCGCCGTCGCCAACCGTGGTTCCGTGGGGGGCAACTTACTCTGGTTGACGAGGTCGCGTACCCCGCTGCCCACCACAAAGCCGCCAGCGAGTGCCAGCGCCGCTGCCAGCGGTGCCAGTTTCCCCCGACCCGCCCACGTCACCGCCGTCATCACCAGCGCCGCGACCAGCGCAGCCGGCAGCACCGCATACAGCAGCGTCTCGACGATCAGGTGCAGTGGTGGCATGCGAGCCTCCTGCCAAGGCAAAAGGAAAAAGGAAGACAAGGATCCCCATGCTCCCTTTTCCTTTTGCCTGCTTACGGAGTCTCCGTCCTCAACAAGAAAGGGAGAACACAGATCGGCTTACTTCGTTGCCTTGACGCTCACCGAGAGGGAAACCTCATCGTGGACCTTGCCGCGGCCGTAGGTCATGCCCCACTGCGTGCGGTCGATCTTGAACTTGCTCGCCAGCGTCAGCGTGTCGCCGCTGACGGTGATCGTCGCCGGAAAGGTGACCGCCTTCGTCTGACCACACATCGTCAAGTCGCCGGTGACCTGATAGCCAGCCGCCGACTTCTCGACCTTGGTGGAGACGAACTTGGTCTTCGGGTTCGACTTGATGCCGAAGAAGTCCGGTGACTTGAGGTGGTTCGTCAGTTTGGGAGTGTCGGAGTAGAGCGAATTCATGTCGATTTCGAGGCTGACCTTGAGCGTGGTCGGGTCGGTGCCCTCGACGGTGGCGGTGCCGGTCAGCTCCTTGAACCCGCCATCGTGCTTGCCGCCGGGCTTGGTGCCGACGAAGCTAATGGTGGTGTTCTTGCCGGTCAGCGGGAATTGACCGCCGGCAAAGAGTGTCCCGGTCAAAGTCACCAGCACGGCCGCAGCCGCAGCGAAGAGCCGTCGCGTCATCCAGTACTCCTTTGTTCAGGGGAGCAAGACGAACTGATCCACCGCGGCACCGCCGCCGCGGCCTTCTTCGTTGTAGACGCCGTCGCCCCCCCAGGCCATTCAACCGCTCTCCGTGGACCGTGGACCGCGGAAGGCGGAAACTCAACCTCCACGCGAATTCTGTTCTATAGTTGTCAGAAGAGAGGACATGGACTCAGTGGCTGTGCGAAAACCCCTCCCCCACCCCTCCCCGCAGCGGAGAGGGGAGAAGCACATTGTTTGGCTCCCCTCTCCGCTGCGGGGAGGGGTGGGGGAGGGGTTTTCGCACATGGACTCAGTGGTTCCACTGCCCCGTGACGACCGCGGAGGCGCACTGGGGACGCAAGCGGCCCGCTTCTGGGCCCCGCAGGAGAGGGCTCACAAGCGGGCCGCTTGTGGCTACGGCAACACACCCGCGCTGCAACCACGCGACCGCACCCGGTCGATCGACTGGCAGCGTCTCCTGAAAGAAGATGGCCACGCTGTTGAACAGGGAGGCATCCCGATGACTTTTCCCCTCGGGGATCTGCTCCTCATCGATGAGGAGGAGGCGAATCGTGCTACGACCGCACGGCGCCTGGAACTCGACGGCTACACAGTCACCCCCGCCCCAAACGGTTGCGCGGCGCTGGACCTCCTGCAGCAGCAGAGTTTCGACCTCGTCTTGCTGAACGCCCTCCTGCCGGACCTCAGTGGCCTGGAAGTGCTCCGGCGCATTCGCGCCACTCACCCGCCGGCCGAACTGCCTGTGATCCTCGTGACCGCCCCCGCACAAAGCGAGCACATCATCCAGGCGCTCGGCCTCGGCGCCAACGACTACGTGGCCACGCCCATCGACTTTCCGGTCGCCCTCGCCCGCATCGCCACGCAGGTGCTCCACCGGCGGGCACAGCTGGCACTGCGCGAGAGCGAGGAACGCTACGCGCTGGCTGCCCGCGGCGCCAACGATGGCTTGTGGGACTGGAACCTGCAAACGAATGAGATCTCCTATTCGCCGCGCTGGAAGACGATGCTCGGCTACGACGAAGCAGAGATCGGCACGCGCCCGGAGGAATGGTTCGGGCGCATCCACGTAGACGACAGCGATCGGGTCCAGGCAGCGCTGACGGACCATCGCCAGGGAAGGACGCCCCACTACGAATGCGAACAACGCATGTTGCACAAGGACGGTGCTTATCGGTGGGTCCTCAGCCGCGGGGTCGCCGTGCGCGACCGACATGGCCGGACCAAACGCATGGCCGGCTCGCAGACCGACATTACCGAAGGCAAGGTGGCCGATGCCCTGACCGGCCTGCCAAACCGCGTCCTTCTGCTCGACCGCGTCGGGCGCGCGCTGGAACGATCCAAAAGAGATCGGGATTATCAATTTGCGGTCCTTTTCCTCGACCTCGATCGCTTCAAAGTGGTCAACGACAGTCTCGGTCATGCGGTCGGCGACCAGCTGCTGATTGCCATTGCTCGCCGGCTGGAAGCCTGCCTGCGCTCCTCCGACACGGTCGCGCGCTGCACGGGGAACGCGACCCTCGCCCGTCTGGGCGGCGACGAATTCACGGTCCTGCTGGAGGACATCCGCGATCTCAGCCAGGCCGCGCGCGTGGCCGAACGCATCGAGAAGGAACTGGAGGTGCCGTTCACCCTGGGCAGGCACCAGGTCTACACCAGCGCGAGCATCGGGATCACCCTGGGGTCCGCCGGCTACGACCGGCCGGAAGAACTCCTGCGCGATGCCGACACGGCGATGTACAGCGCCAAGGGCCAGGGGAAGGCGCGCTATGAGGTGTTCGACAGCGCCATGCGCGCTCGTGCCCTGGCGCGCTTGCAACTGGAAACGGAACTGCGGCGGGCCCTGGAGAAGCGCGAGTTTCAGCTCAACTACCAGCCGATTTACGCGCTCGGCAGCGGCCGCATTATCGGCTTCGAGGCGCTCCTGCGCTGGCAGCACCCGGAGCGTGGCTCCGTGTCCCCGACCGAGATCATCCCGGTGGCGGAAGAGACCGGGCTTATCCTGCCCCTCGGTTTGTGGGTGTTGCGCGAGGCTTGCCAGCAGATGAGCGCCTGGCAGGCGACCTTTCGCACCGAGCCGCCGTTGATCATTAGCGTCAATGTTTCCGGCAAGCAATTCGCGCAAAAGAGGCTGGTCGAGACCATCGAGGAAATCATCCAGGAGACGGGCCTGGCCCCCCGCAGCCTGAAGTTGGAGATCACCGAGAGCGCGATCATGAAGGATCCGGACACCGCCACGGCCATGCTGACGCGCTTGCGCGAGTTGGGGATTCACGTCGGCATCGACGATTTCGGCACGGGCTATTCCTCGCTGGGCTACCTCCATCGCTTTCCCGTCAACACCTTGAAGATCGATCGTTCCTTCGTCAACCGCATGGACAAGGCCGAGGAGCACGCACAGATCGTGCAGACGATCGTGACGCTGGCGCACAACCTGAACATGGACGTGATCGCGGAAGGCGTGGAAACGGCGACGCAGCGCGCCTCGCTGGCCAAGTTAGCGTGCGAGTACGGGCAGGGCTATTACTTCTCGCGGCCGGTGGATCCGCGCAGCGCAGAGGAGTTGCTGGCGGCGAACCTGCTGGCTGCGGTGCCCGCCGCCGGTTAATGCTCCCGAACAACCCTCGGAGCGCGGGCGTCCCGCCCGCTCAGGCAACCGGCTCTCTCCGCATTGTTCCCCTGTCGGAGATGGATTACGATGACCCGATGAGCTACGCGGTGAAAGAGATCTTCTTCACGCTCCAGGGGGAAGGCGCCAACACGGGACGCCCGGCGGTCTTCTGTCGTTTCGCGGGCTGCAACCTCTGGTCCGGCCGCGATGCGGACCGTGTCACGGCCATCTGCCGTTTCTGTGATACCGATTTCGTCGGCACCGACGGCCCCGGCGGGGGGCGCTTCGCATCGGCTCCAGAACTGGCGCGGGCGGTCGCTACGGCCTGGCCACGTAGGGCGGCGCGCGCTCGACCGCTCGTCGTCTGTACCGGAGGCGAGCCGCTCCTGCAACTCGACGCGGCGCTGCTCGCCGCTCTCCACGACGAAGGCTTTGAGGTCGCCATCGAGACCAACGGCACCCGTCTGGCCCCAGTGGGCGTTGACTGGATCTGCGTCAGCCCCAAGGCAGGCGCGGAGCTGGTGCTGCGAGCAGGAGACGAGTTGAAATTGATCTTTCCGCAGGACGGAGCCGAGCCGGAGCGGTTCGAGGGGCTCGACTTTCGGCACTTCTTCTTGCAGCCGATGGACGGGCCGGAGCGCGAGCGCAACACGCGGTTGGCCGTCGCCTATTGCCTGGAGCATCCGCAGTGGCGCTTGAGCCTGCAAACCCATAAGTTGCTGGGGATCCCCTGACATTATGCGGAGGCAAATGCTGTGGTGTTCGTAGTTCCGCCTCAGGAGTGTTGACAAGCAAGAGCGGTAGTCGGAGCCCGAGCGCCAGCGAGGGGGGTAGCAGAGTGCTCCGTGGGAGTCTGCTACCCCCTCGCTGGCGCTCGGGCTCCGATGAGGACACTTACCGAGTTTGCGGGTCAACACTCAGAAGGCGGGTAGACGTTCAGCCGCCTGAAGGCGGAACTACGAACTCAGTAATCGCGCACCGAGCCGTCGGCATACGTGGGCGTCGGCCAGCGGAAGCGGCGTTTCGGGTCGGCGGCGACCTTCTCCATTCCCTTTTCGTCCATCTCGACGCCCAGCCCCGGCCCCTGCGGCAGCGACGCATAGCCGTCTTTGTCGATCTGCCAACTCTTTCTAGCCACGCCCGCCGGCATGATGTGCCCGTCGATGTAGCCCTCCTGAATGAGGAACAGCGGGATCGACGCCGACACGTGCAGGCTCGCCGTCAGCCCCAACTCTGAGCAGGTGTTGTGCGGCGCCATCGGCACGTGGTACGCCTCCGCCAGCGTCGCGATCTTTCTCAGCTGGCTGATGCCGCCGCAGTGGCCGACGTCCGACTGCAGGGTGTCGATGCAACCGTTTTGCAAGTACGCGATCACTTCCCAGATGGTGCGGTCGCGCTCGCCGGTCGCGATCGGAATGCGGATCTGCTCCTTGAGACGCTTGAACACCTCGATATTGCCCGGCACCGCCGGTTCTTCGAGAAAGAGGATGTCGTAAGGCTGAATAGCTGCAGCAAATTGTAGCAACATCGGCGGCGGCACGGCGCAATGCGCGTCGAACATGATGGTGCCGCTGGGGCCGAGGCGCTTGCGCGTCTCCTGCACCATGCGCACCAGGCGGTTGATCTCATCGGGGTTCGCCGAAAACGGGTGCGGGCCGCCAGTGCCGAGTTTGGTGGCGGTCGGCGTCGGGTACATGCGGATGCGGTCGCGACACGGCCCGCCGAGCAGCCGATAGACCGGCACGCCGTAGAGTTTGCCGGTGATGTCCCACAACGCCATGTCGATCGCCGAGAGCGTGTGCGTCATGAACGGCCCGCCGCGCATGTCGCGGTGCGAGCGGAACAACTTCTGCCAGAGGTGCTCGATCCGCGTTGGGTTCTGATCGACGAGCAGCTCGCGCAGCGACTCCGCCAGGGCACAAGCGACGCGCGGCTCCAGGCCGGTGATTTCGCCCCAGCCGGTGACGCCGCGGTTCGTCTCGATCTTGACGTACGCTTTCGCGCCGACCGGCGTGGCTCGCAGGCCGGTGATACGAATAGCGGAGCCGCGATCCTCGACCTGTGCCGCCGCGGCGCCCCCGCTCAGCAGGACGCCACCCACGGCGAGCGCCCCGGCGGTGCCGAGTACCTGACGGCGGTTCAACCCGGTGTTTTGTGCGTCATCGCTCATGGGAGGATCCTCCTGCGAGGAATGCGGGAATGCCTGTCCACTTGGAGGCGGTCAGTTGCCAACGTCACATTACGACCCCTCTCCCGCGACGGCCAACACGTGGCGGCCCGTGGCGACAAGCGGCTTGCTTGTCGCTACGATGGTGGAGTTGAGAGAGGATTCGCAGAAGCGTGAACTCATATACGATCCGGGAGAGTGCCCGGTTGGCTTGCTCCCCTCTCCCTTGGCGGGAGAGAGGTTGGGGTGAGGGGGATCTGAACGCTCCTGAGAGTCAAGATCCCCCTCACCCCCAACCCCTCTCCCGCCAGGGGAGAGGGGAGAGAAACTGGACTGTGAACTCAGGGGGATCGGAGCTTGTCAACACAAGAGAGCCTGTCGCCGCTGGCCGAACTTCTCCGGGGGCTACTCAGCGAGGGCCGGGTTGTCCTGCGTGGCCCCCCGCGCCTGGACGACATCCAGCGGCCGGAGGTCCGCGCGGTGTTGGAGGAGGCTTACGCCGACTACATCATCGGCGTGCCGGGGCCGCCAATCGCCTTCGCGCCCGACACGGCAGCGGCGGCCGCGGCGCTCACGCATTATGCGTGCTGGTTCCTCGTCAGTCGCGCGCAGCCGGAGGGCGACTTGCAGAAAACGCTGGTGCTGCCCGTGCCGTCCGCCTCACCGAGCGATCACCTGTCCGCCGACCTGACGTTCCGCTTCCTGCCGCAGGTTCATCGGCGGGCGAAGGCTTTCGACCCGGCCGATCGGCTGACGGAACTGCTGGCCGTCGTGCTGCGTCAGTGGCCGCTGACGGGGGTGCTGTCCGCCGTCGAGGAGCCGCCGCTGGCGCCGCTCGACTTCGGCGACCACCCCGGTCTGCTCCTGCTCTACGCCGAGCGCTGGGCGGTCACGCGGAAAACTGCCTGGCTCCCACGGGGCAAGGGCTTCGAGCACCTCGAACGGGTGTGGCACGACCTGGGGCACGATCGCGCCGCCCTGCCGCATCCTTTGGAGGGAGGAAAAGTCGGTGAATGAAACGCTCCAGGGCCTGCGCACCGAGGTGATCGACCCGCTCAAGCAGCGTTTCGTCGGCCGCGACGAGGTCATCGACCTGATCGCGCTGGCCGTCGTCGCCGGCGAACACCTCTTCCTCTACGGTCCGCCCGGCACCGCCAAGTCCGCGTTGATCCGGCAGTTCGCGGCGGCGGTGCAGGGACGCTACTTCGAGTACATGCTGACGCGCTTCAGCGAGCCGAACGAGAGTTGACGCAAGTTGGGATGGCTTCCTATTTCCGCCCATACTTCACCGTTCCGCCTGCGTATGCCAAGGTTCTGCCATCTGGGGAAAAGACGAGGGATTCTATAGGGACATTGATCCCCTCAATAGTAGTGATTGCTTTGCCGGAAGGAATGTCCCAGAGTTTAATTTTCCGGTCATCAGCGCCTCCCCCCGTGGCGATAATTGCCTCACGAGGGTGGAAAGCGATCGAAACTTGCTGGGCGGAGTGGCCGTGCGAGATCGCACGAATCTCTTGCGTGCGAACGTCCCACAGGCGCAATTCCCTCAGCGTTTCCGAAGCGAGGATCGCAAGCGTCGTTCCATCCGGGGAAAAGGCCACACGTCCAGCGCCAGCCAGCGTCGCTCGTGCCTTCTTGGTTTTCAGATCCCACACTGTCACGGGACCGGTGGTTCCTCCGATGGCGAGCAAGCGACCATCCCGACTCATCGCCACGCTCCAAGCGAGGCTGGGATGATTGAAAGTTGCCGTGAGTTGCCTCGTCGCGACATCGTACAGTTTTGCCTCCCCAGGTTTATCATAAGCCGGTCCTGTGCCCACAGCGAGGGACAGCCCATCCGGGCTAAACTGCATCGAGGCTGGCCAACCGGTCTCGATAGCCTTCAGTTCGTCAGTGGCGAGATTTCGGAGATAGACAGTCCCATTCGAGGAACCGATTGCAAGAAGGTCACCTTTCGGGGCGAAGGCGAGAGAGACGACAGCAACACCCATATCGAAGGATTTCTTCAGATCTCCGTTGAAGCCGTCCCAAATTTTGACGGATGCATCCAACCCCCCCGTGGCAAGGCTTTTTCCGTCCGGAGAATAGGCGAGACAATGAATCTGGCGTTTGTGCCCTTGCAAGGTTGCACGAAACTGCTTACTTCCCGTATCCCACAGTCTCGCCTCGCCAATCGGGGTTTCCAGACGCTCCCCGGCTGGGAGGCAAGAGAGAGATGCGACGCCGATCAAACTACCTATGACCAACACAATTCTCGACATTGTACTTCCCCTTAGGCTTGCCTGAGGGTAACCGTTCACACTCCGAACTAACGGTTCCTGCTCTGTTAGGCTACTTGGGGCAGCAACGTGGGGGGAGGCTCCCCTTGGAGATGGGCTTGGCAACATGCGGTCACAAACTCCAAGACGTTGCGTC
>DASPXY010001672.1:0-4975 GCA_035637055.1 Gemmataceae bacterium
ATCCCGAGCAGGGAAGCGAACGGCGAACCGGCGTAACCTATTGGACGCACAGCCAACCGCGACTCAAGGAGGAGGCGGCTGGGACCATGAACATCGCCGTCTTTCTGCCGAACTGGGTCGGCGACGCCGTCATGGCTACCCCTGCCATCCGCGCGCTGCGCCGCCACTTCCCCGCCGCTCGCATCATCGGCGTTCTACGCCCGTATGTTAGCGGTGTTCTCGAAGGCACGCCCTGGCTCGACGGCCAGATCCTGCTCGACACGAAAGGCCCCTGGTCGCGACGCTGGCCGGCAGCAGCTATGGCGCTGCGGCGACATCGTCCCGATCTCGCGATCCTCTTTCCCAACTCAATCCGCTCCGCCCTCGTCGCCCGGCTCGGCGGCTGTCGGCGACGCGTCGGCTACGCTCGTGGCGGCCGGAACTGGCTGCTCAGCGATCGGCTGGAATCGCTCCGGGCCGGGGACGGGAGTTTTTTGCCCAGCCCGGTCATCGACGCCTACAACCGCCTCGTTACGCACACCGGCTGCCCCGACCCCGGCCATCGCATGGAGTTGTTCACGACGCGCAACGATGAAGAGGCAGCGGATCGTGTCTGGGAGACAGGCCAGCTGGATCGATTCGCGGAGGTCGTCTGCCTCAACCCGGGCGCCGCCTACGGTGCGGCCAAGCACTGGCCCGCGGAGTCGTTCGCCCGTCTCGCCCAGTCCCTCGTGGACGAGCGCGGCAGCGGGGTACTGGTGCTGTGCGGACCCGACGAGCGCGACCTGGCGCGGCAGATCGCGGCGCTCGCCAACCGCACCGCCGTTCACACGCTCGCTGACATCCCCCTGTCACTCGGTCTGACAAAGGCGTGCGTGCGCCGCGCCGACCTGCTCGTCACGACGGATAGCGGCCCGCGTCACTTCGCCGCCGCGTTCGGGCGTCCGGTCGTCAGTCTGTTCGGCCCGACACACATCGCGTGGACGGACACTTACTACCCCGCCGAGATCCACCTGCAGAAGAAGGTGGACTGCGGCCCCTGTCAGCTGCGCGTCTGCCCCCTCGATCATCGTTGCATGAAACTCCTCACCCCCGAAACCGTGTTCGCCGCCGCAACCGAGTTGTTGGCGCGCGGGCCAGAGCGAAAGGCTTCGTGATGGCGTTCGTCGAAGTCAATCCGCGCTACCGCGAGCAACTGGAGCGCCTGGGGCTGCGCACGCCGGCCGACTTTCTGGCCCTGTCCGGCGTGATCCTGTGCGGCCACCCTGACCGCCACGTCTCGCGACTGACGTTCGGCAAGGGCGGCGCTGCCCTCCATGCCTTCCTCAAGCGCGAACACCGCACACGCTGGCGCGATCGCCTCGCCAACGCCTGGGCCGGCTTCGGCTTCACCTCGAAATCGTATCGGGAATATCGGTTGTTGCGCCAACTCACGGCCGCTGGCGTCGGTTGTCCGGAGCCGATCGCCGCCGGCGAGGACGGGCAGGGACGTGCGTTCCTGCTGCTGCGCGAGGTGGCGGGTGCCCACGACCTGCGTGCTTTCCTCGCCCGAACCGCCCTGACATCTGAAGGGAAGCACACTGTCGCCCGGCGCCTTGGCAGCGCTCTCGCTCGCATGCACGCCGCAGGCTTCGATCACCCGGACCTCTACTCGAAACACGTCCTCGTCAGCGGTACACCGGGGCCGACGCTGACCTTCCACTTCCTCGACTGGCAGCGTTCGCGGCGGGGGCGGCTCGGTTGGCGGCAACGCTGGCGCGATCTCGCTGCCCTGGACGCGACGCTGGCCGAGGAGTTGGCCACGCCGCGCGAACGGCTCGCCTGCCTGCGGGCCTACCTCCGGTCCACCGCCGCGAGCGGCCTGCGCGTCCCGGCTCTCGCGAGTGCGGCTCGTCAGGTACGGCGGCGTACATCCCGGTTGCTGACAAGGCGACGGATCCGGGAACTACGCCAGCCGGCGTTGCCGGTCGGCGCCCAGAACCTGATCTGGCTCGACGGTGAAGCCCTGGCGGTAACCCGCGCGTTTCGAGCCGAGATTGAACATATTCCGGAGTGGTTGACGCTCCCTATCGCCTGGACAAGCGAATCCGTGTCACGCAGAGAACTCATGGCAGGATCGGAGCGGCGTACACTTCTCGTCCGCCGTTGCAGCAGTCGCCCGCTGGCCTGGCTGTGGGCGTGGCTCCGCCGACAGCGGCTCGCCTCCCCGGAACTGGAGCAGAGCGGCCTGCTGTTCCGGCTGCAGCGCTATGGCGTCCTCACCCCGCGCTTGCTCGCGGTCGGCCACCGCTCGTTCTCCTGGCCCTGGCGCACGGCGTCCATGCTGCTCACCGAACCTCTGCCCGGAACGCTGTCGCTGGTTGATTGGCTGCAGCGAGAGGCCAGTGCTGAGCACGGCCGCATCCTGGGCGAGTTGGGAGCCGTCCTGAGTCGCATCCACGCCGCCGGTTGCTGCCTGAACCCGCACGCGGCCGGTGAGGTGTTTCTGGTCCAGACGCCGGAAAGCGAACCGCCGCGCATCGTGCTCGGGAACGTGGACGGCTTGAGGCGGCAACAACCCACGGAAGCGGTGGTCCAGCACGACCTCGCTCTCCTGCATGCCACCATCGCGCCCATCTGCGATAGGAGGAGTCGGCGGCAGCTCGTGCTTGGCTATCTGGGCGTGCGGCTGCTGCGGACTGAAAACCCCTCCCCCCCACCCCCTCCCCGCAACGGAGAGGGGGAGCAAGACTCACACGCCTTTTCTTCTCCCCCTCTCCGTTGCGGGGAGGGGGTGGGGGGGAGGGGTTTGGATGCCCAAGCAGAAGGGGTCGCACCATGAGCGAAACGCTCTGGCAGCGCCTGACGCGCGGCGTTCGCCGGGTACGCCAGCGGCCCGACTGGGCCAGCTTCGTCGGGCCGGACTGGGCGGCGCGCATCATGGACGTGGCGGTCACCGACCGCTTCCACGCCAAGCAAGGACGCTCTACCGGGCGCTGGATCCTCCACGACGGCGACCGGCGTTTGGCCGTCTATTTGAAGCGCCATTATCGGCTATCCTGGTGGCGCGGCCTGCTGGCGGCACTCTGGCCCAGTGCGGGCTGGTCGCCTGCCCTTCAGGAATTTCGCCATCTCGAATGGGCACGCGACGAGGGCTTTCCAGTCCCCGGCGTGGCCGCGGCCGGCGAGTACATCGGGCCGTGGGGACGGTTGCGCAGTTTCCTCGCCGTCGAGGAACTGACTGACATGCTGCCGCTGCACGAGGCCATCCCCGCCGCCAAAGCAGCGCTCGATGCGCTCGCGTTTCGGCGCTGGAAGCATGGCCTGACGGCAGAGGTGGCACGGCTGGCGCGAGCGCTGCACGACCGGCGCTACTTCCACAAGGATCTGTACCTCTGCCATTTCTACATCCCGCGCACTTACACAACCCAGCTCGTGCCGGACTGGCGCGGACGTGTGTACCTGATCGACCTGCATCGGCTGGGGCACCATCCGTGGACATGGCGGATCTGGCAAGTCAAGGATCTCGGCCAGCTGCTCTATTCGTCGGAGGTCGCTGGCCTGGAGCCGCGCGATCGGCTGCTGTTCTGGCGGTTCTATCTCGGCCCGGCCCGGCGGACATGGGCAGGGCGATGGCTGCGTTGGTGGGTGACCTTCAAATGGCGGCGTTACCGGCGGCACAACCAGAAGGCGGGGCGGAACCCATGAAGATCGCCTTGTGTTACGAGAACGTGTTGCCGGCACGCGGCGGCTGCGAGACCTACATCGCCGACCTCGCCCGGCGACTCGCGGCGGACCGGCACGAGGTTCACCTCTACGCCTGTCGCTGGGATGAGCGTGCCCTGCCGCCGGGGCTGCGCTACCACGCCCTGCCTGCCCCACGCGGGCCGCGCTTCCTGCGACCGTGGCGCTTCGCCGCCGCCTTGGAGCGCGCCCTTGCCGAAGGCTGCCACGACGTCTCGATGGGTTTCGACAAGACCTGGGGGCAGGACATTCTCTATCCGCAAGGCGGCCTGCACAGCGCGTCGGCCGAGCACAACCTGCACAAGTACCCCCCCGGACCGATGCGCTCGTTCGCGCGCGTGATCAAGGCGCTCGACCTGGCGAACTGGTCCTACCGGCGCCTGGAGCGACGCCAGTACCTGCGCGCGCCGCGGCCGCTGATCATCGTCAACAGCCTGATGGTGCGCGGCCACTTCGAGCAGTTCCACGGCATCGGCGCCGACGCGATCCGTGTCGTCCGCAGCGCCATCGACCCGCGCCGCTTTCCCGAACACGACCGCCTCCGCTGTCGCCTGCAAGCGCGCCAGCAATGGGGCATCGGCGCTGGCGAAACCGTCGCCCTCTTCGCCGCGATGAACTATCACCTCAAGGGGCTGGAGCCGTTGCTGCACGCCCTGCGCCGCCTGCACGCCCACGCCGACCGCACGCCCTTACCGCAGCGGTTTCGCCTGCTGGTCGTCGGCGATCCCGATAGCCGGGCGTATCAGCGGCTCGCCCAGCGCCTGGGCATCGCCGAGCACGTCTGCTTCGCCGGCCATTGCCCGGAGATGCGCAACGCCTATTTCGCCGCAGACTTCCTCGTCCATCCCACCTTTTACGATCCCTGTTCTCTTGTTGTGCTGGAGGCGCTCGCCTGCGCACTGCCGGTCATCACCTCGCGCGCCAACGGCGCCAGTGAGCTGCTGCACCCGTTGCAGGAAGGTTACGTCATCGACGACCCGCACGACGATGAGCGCCTCGCCTGGTGCCTGGCCCAACTCCTCGACCCGGCGCGGCGCGCGGCGTGCGCCGCGGCGGCGCGGCGTGCCGCGTCTCGTTGGACTTTCGAGCATCATTATCGGCAGTTGTTGCAGGTCTTTACCGAGGCCGTGGCACGGAAGCGTGCCGCTTGAGCTGGATCTCTTGTTGGAGTCCCGGCTTGAGCCGGTTGGGATCCTCACCGGCTCAAGCCGGGACTCCAACTTGCACTAAATAACTCCCCACGAAAGGGAAAGGGAACGAGCGGCGGGGTTTA
>DASPXY010001673.1:0-2212 GCA_035637055.1 Gemmataceae bacterium
TGTGCGACGGCGTGATGATGATGCCGTCGGCGAGGTGGGCCTTGCGGCCGCGGTTGTAGACGAGAATAGCTCGCGAGATAACCGGCGTCGGCGTCACACCGTCCCCACTCTGGATGATCGTCTCGACCCCGTTGGCCGCCAGCACTTCGAGTGCCGTACGCTGGGCCGGCGCGGACAGCGCGTGCGTGTCCTTGCCCATGTAGAGGGGACCGTCCGTGCCCTGAGCGCGCCGGTAATCGCAGATGGCCTGAGTGATGGCCAGGATGTGGGCCTCCGTGAACGTGCCGCCCAGCGGCGTGCCCCGGTGTCCGCTGGTGCCGAAGCTGACCAACTGGTTAGGGTCACCCAGGTCGGGCCGGCGCTCGAAATACTCTCGTTCGAGCCGGGTCAGGTCAACCAGCATCTCTTTCGGAGCCGGCTGGCCCGCAAGAGGGGAAATCGACATGAAGCACTTCCTTTCCTCGACTCCTGATGACTTCCCTACGACACCGGGCACGGCTCCGCGTTCCAGATGGAGGCCGCGTACTCCTGGATGGTGCGATCACTGGAGAACTTTCCCGAGCCGGCCACGTTCAGGATGGCCTTGCGCGCCCAGGCATCCGGGTCGGCGTACAGTCCTACCAGCCGCTGGTCCGCCTCCTGGTAGGACTTGAGGTCCGCCAGGTGCATGTAGTGGTCGCCGTTGGTCAGGAGGGTATCGCGCAACGGAGCGAAGATGCCCGGCTCGTTGCGGCTGAAGTGGCCGGTGAAGATCAGGTCCAACGCTGCCTGGGTTTGCGGCTCGTTTTCGTAGTGCCAGTGCGGGTTGTACCAGGTCCGGCTCCTCGCAACCTGTTCCGCCGTCAGGCCGAACAGGAAGAAGTTCTCCTCGCCCGCCTCGTCGGCCATCTCGATGGTCGCCCCGTCGCGCGTGCCGACTGTCAGGGCGCCGTTCATCATGAACTTCATGTTGCTGGTGCCGCTGGCCTCGTAGCCCGCTGTCGAGATCTGGTTGGAGACGTCACTGGCGGGGATCAGCCGCTCGGCGAGTGTCACGTCGTACTCGGGCAGGAACAGGACCTTGATTCGGCCACGCATTGCCGGGTCGCCGTCGATGGTGCCAGCCAGGTTGTTGATGAACTTGATGATGACTTTGGCGAGGCCGTATGCCGGCGCCGCCTTGCCGGCGAAGAAGAACGTCCGCGGCGGTATCCGCAGGGCCGGGTTCGCCCGCAGCCGGTTGTAGAGCACCACGATCCGCAGCGCGTTGAGCAGCTGCCGCTTGTACTCGTGGATGCGCTTGATCTGGCAATCGAAGATCGTGTCCGGGTCCACCGTCTCTCCGTACATCGTCTTGAGCCAGTTGACAAACTGCGCCTTGGCCTCGCGCTTGGCCTTGCGCACGGCGGTGCGAAAGTCCCTGTCGTCGGCGAGCGGCCGGAGCTTGCTCAGTTGCGAGAGGTCGGTGATCCAACCGTCGCCGATGGCCTCGGTGATCGTGCGGGCGAGCGCCGGGTTGGCCAGCAACAGCCAGCGGCGCGGCGTGACGCCGTTGGTTTTGTTGCTGAAGCGCTCGGGGAACATCTCGGCTAGATCCTTGACCGTCTTCGTGCGCAGCAGCTCCGAGTGGATGGCGGCCACGCCGTTGGTGCTGTGCGAGCCGACAATGGCCAGGTTGGCCATGCGGACGTGTTTGCTCGGGCCTTCCTCGATGAGGCTGATGCGCGCGACGCGACCCTCGTCGCCGGGATAGCGGGACCGGATCGAGTCGAGCAAGCGGCGGTTGATCTCGTAGATGATCTCCAGATGGCGGGGGAGCAGCATCTCGAACCACGCGACGGGCCATTTTTCCAGGGCCTCGGGCAGCAGCGTGTGGTTCGTGTAGGCCAGGGTCCGTTGGGTGAGGTCCCAGGCCTGGTCCCAGCCGAGGTGCGCTTCGTCCAGCAAAATCCGCATCAACTCCGGGACGGCCTGCGTCGGGTGCGTGTCGTTGAGCTGGATGGCGACCTTCTCCGGAAGCGTGCTCCAATCGGCGTTGCCGCGCCGGAAGCGCCGCACGAGGTCGGCCAGGGAGCAGGCGACCAGGAATTACTCCTGGACGAAGCGCAGTCCCTGCCCCATGCTGGTGGAATCGTCGGGATACAGGACCCGTGTGAGGGATTCGGCGGTGAGCGTCTCGGCGACGGCGCCGACGAAATCGCCGCGGCTGAACTCCTGGAAGTCGAAGAAGTCG
>DASPXY010001674.1:0-3299 GCA_035637055.1 Gemmataceae bacterium
AGCTCCTTGACGGCGGGAGCCGGCGGGCGCGGGCGGCTCGTCAGGCGATCGGTGGCCTGGTCGGCGGCGACGTCTCGCGGCCACGAAACCGCGGCCAGGCCAGTCAGGATCGCAGCAACAACGAGCAGGCGTGTTAGACAACGGTCAACGAGACGAGCGGACGGAGCAGACACGGTCATCGCATACCCTCCTTTGTACAGGGACCGTTACCGCGGCGCTCGGCGGATAGGAGACAGGACAGATCGAGACGGTCGGCCGAACGCCGCCGGACAAGGGAACCGCTGGGCGCGGCCAGCATCGCAGCTGATTCTACATCCGTGTGGGGAAATCGGCAGCGGGAGTTGGAGTGCCGGCTTCAGCCGGCTAAAGCCGGGACTCCAACTCCCGCTGCCAATCCCCGCCCCTCATTTAGAATCGCAGTTGCAGTCGGCCGAGCCGGTTGACGGTTTCCGCCATGAGCGCGTCCTCTGCCGCCTCGTCACGGGCCAGATACGTGACCGAGAAGCGCAGGTACGGACCGG
Source organism: Gemmataceae bacterium (assembly GCA_035637055.1). GTDB lineage: Bacteria > Planctomycetota > Planctomycetia > Gemmatales > Gemmataceae > DASPXY01. The sequence goes on from DASPXY010001674.1 coordinate 522, forward strand.
CATTGTCCCACGGCACACAAATCACCGACTGCTCGCCGATCAGAAACTGTGACGCCTCCTCGGCGTTGGCGAAGGCCCTGTCGCCACATCCCTTCGGCGAGCGCACATAGAGGAAATAGGTGCCGCCCGGCATCTTCGCCTGGAACCCGACCTTGTTCAGCGCCGCGACCAACTTGTGCAACCGGCGACGGTACTTCTCGCGGATGCGGTCGCCAATCTCGGGGTGCTGCAGCGCCGCGGCGGCGGCTTGCTGGATCGCCATGAACTGGCCCGAGTCGCAGTTATCCTTGACGTCGGCGAACGCCTGCACGATCTTCGGATGGCCCGCCACGAACGCCATCCGCCAGCCGATCATGTTGAAGCCCTTCGACATGGAATGGATCTCAACACCGACCTCCTTCGCCCCGTCCACCTGCAGGAAACTCAGGGGCGGACCGTCGTAACTCAGGAGGATGTGGGCGGCGTCCTGCACCACGACGACGCGGTTCGTGTGAGCAAAGTCGATCACCTGCCGGTAGAAGTCCCGCGTGGCGACGGCACCCGTCGGACTATTGGGATAGTTAATCACTAACAATTTGGCCCGGCGGCGCACATCGGCAGGAATCGAACCGAGGTCGGGGTAGAAACCGTTCTCCGCGAGCAGGGGCAAGTTGTAGACCTCGCCGCCGTAATACCTGGTATGCGTGCCCGCGACAGGGTATCCGGGGACGGTCATGAGGGTAACGTCGCCGGGGTTGATAAAGACGGCGGGCATCATCGCCAGGGCCGGCTTGGAGCCGATCGCGTGGTTGATCTCCGTCACCGGATCGAGCGCGACTCCGAAGACACGCTTCATGAAACCGGCCGCGGCGTCTTTGAACGACTGGATCCCATTGTCGGCGTAGCCGCGATTTTCGAGGCGGTCCAGTTCGCGTTTGGCAACGTCGCGCACCAGCAGATCGGCCATGTCGTCGTTTTCGCCGATACCGAAGTCGAGCAGTTGCCGTTCGGGGTGCGCCTGAAGGACGGCGCGCTTGGCGCGCTTGATCTTCTCGAACTTGTAGATCTCGGTGCCCTTACCGTAGTTCGCGCCTCCGAGGCGCTCGGCGAAGAGCGTCTGGAACCAGCGATCGGGAGTCGTCGTCATGAGGGAATATCTCTTGAAGGCATTGGGCAAGCAGGATTCTTCGTACCACTTTATGGAAACGGCTATCCCGAAGCGAGAATGTGCATGATGTCGCCATCCTGCACCACGTACGTCTTGCCCTCCAGGCGATAGACACCGTGCGTCTTCGCCTCCTTCATCGAGCCGACCCGCTTGAAGTCGTCGAACGTGACCACCTCGGCGCGCACGAAGGTCTGGGCCAGGTCGGTGTGGATCTGCGCAGCGCCCTCGACCGCATCGGCGCCTTGCCGAAGGCTCCACGCCCGGCACTCGTCCTCGCCGACCGTGAAGAAAACGATTTGTCCCATCGCGTAATAGATCGTCCGCAGCACTTCTTCGCGCGACAGGCTGGCCCCCTTCTCGCCGAGGAAGTCGGCGATGAAGACCGCGCGCTCCTCCGCCGGCAAATCTTCCAGTTCCAACTCAAAGCGGGCCGGCGCGCGCAGGGCGTTCGGGGCGAGCGCCAGCAGGTCCGCGGGCAACGGCTGGCCGATGCCGCTCTCGTTGCTGTTGACCAGCACCAGCTCCGGCTTGAGGGTCAAGAGTTGAAAGCTGCGCACCGCCTTCTCCTCGTCTTCCTTCAGGCCGACCGCAGCCACCCCGCGCCCTTGCTCCAGCACGGCGCTGATGCGGCGCAGCACATCGAGTTCGTGCTGATCGGCCTCCTTTTGTTTGGCCGGGCGCGGCTTTTTCAGGCCGTCCTCCAGGCGGCCAATCCGGTTCGTGACAATCTCCAGGTCCGCGAACAGCATCTCTTCGCGGAAGCGACGCAGCTCGTCGGCGAGGTCGCTGCCGGCGAAACCGTTGAGCACGACCAGCAGCCCGCCGGCATCGCGCATGATCGCCAGCCGGCGCGGATTGTCGCGCCGCTCGGTGGCCAGCAGCCCCGGCGTGTCGAGGAACTCCAGCGTCGCCGGCGTTGTCTTCTTCGGTTTGAAGTGCGCCGAGAGCCAGGTCAGCCGTTCGTCGGGGATTTTCGCTACCCCGACCTGGCCGTGCTGGCTCTTGGCCGGGTCCGGCCGGGCGCCGGTCAGCCAGTGGAACACGGTGCTCTTGCCGGTGCCCGAAAAACCCGCAATGCCTACCTTCATGGTGATCAGTTGTCAGTGGACAGTGGTCAGTAGAAAAGCACCTCTCGGCATTGTATGGTGGGAGAGAACAGATTTCGCCCCTCGCCTCTGGACGAGCGATCGCAAACCACCGACCGCAACGCTGATGTGCGACGAATGGATGTCCCAGCTGCGACTGCCGCTGACGGCCGACGAGTTTCGTCAGCTGCCGCGCAATGCTGCCTACCAGTACGATTACCTCGACCGCGCTGTGCTCACCCCGCGGCCGCGATACTACCACGCCGTGCTGCAGTTATCACCCCCGGCGCCCGCTCTTGACCCGCCCGAATCCGCATCCGGTCTATCCCTGCGCCCGGTGGCCAATGAGGATATAGACGCTCTTGAAAAGGTATTTGTGGCGGCGTTTTACCGTGTGCAGCCATTCGCGGCGCTGCCCGAGGAAACGCTGGCGGACGCAGCGCGGCAATGTCTGCAGCGGACGATCACAGCTGGTGATGGTCCGTGGGTTCAGCGGGCGAGTTTTGTCGCGCTTCGCGCGGGGCAACCGATCGGCGCCGTCTTTCT
>DASPXY010001675.1:0-3113 GCA_035637055.1 Gemmataceae bacterium
TCGGCGCCCGTCGGCCGCCCGACGAGTTCGCGCGCCTTCGTCGCCGCCTTCTGAACGAGCGGATCGGTCGATTCCTTGCTCAGTTCCGCCAGCGCCGGGTAGGTGACGCACGCATCCTTGCCGATCTTGCCGAGCGTCTCCGCGGCCGCGGCCTGCAGCGACGGATTGCTCACGTCGCGCAGGGCTTCGTTGAGCACGGCGACCGCGGGTCGCGCCTCCGCCTCCAGCAACCCCAGGGCCCGCGCCGCCTTGGCGCGCAGCACGGCGTCCTTCTCCTCAAGGAGCTTGATCAGGGTCGTCACGACGCGCTCCGCCTTGCCCTCCAGTTTCCACACGGCTTGCGCGACGAACAGGCGCACCTCGGGGTTCTTGTCCGTCAGGCGCTCGTGGAGGGTTGGCAACGCCGCATTGGCACCTTTGCCGATCTGCATGATGGCATAAGCGGCATGGGCACGGAAGGTCGGGGCCGGATCGCTGAGGGCGATCGTCAGCTGCGGGACAGCGGAGGCAGCGGGCGGGCCAATGGTGGCCAGCGTGAAGGCCGTCCAGTCGCGTACCTCCGGGTCGGGATCCTTGAGCGCGTCGCTCAGCTGTGGGATAGCGGCGATCAGGCCCGGCTGGGCGCCCTTGCTCTCCCTGGCGATGGCGAGCAGCCCGTAGACCGCGTCGAGGCGCGTCTCGCGACCGGGATGCTTCAGGGCGTCGGTGAAGGCGCTGATCCCTGTCGGCTGGCGGTCGATGTCCCAGAGGGCCCGGGCCGCATACAGTTTCACGCGCGGGTCGCTGTCCTTGAGCGCCTCGGCGAGTTGATCGAGTTTGGTCTTGGCCTTGCCCGCCTTGCCGATGGCCGCGAGGGCGAAGGCCGCCTTGTAGCGCACCTTCGGGCTTTCGTCCTTGAGGGCGGTGCCGAGGTGCGGGACCGCGTCTCGGGCGACCGCGCGCATCTCGGCCAGCGCATCGGCGGCACGGGCGCGGACGTGGAAATCGTTCAGATCTTTCAGGCCATCGATCAGCACCTTGAGGACTTCCTCCTGACGTTCCAGTTTCCACAGGGCCTGCGCAGCGCTGACGCGGACGCCGCTGTCGGGATCCTGCAAGCGCTCTTCCAGGGCCGGCACAGCAGCCTTGGCGGCCTCCCCGAGCAGCCCGAGCATCTGGGCGGCCGCGGCGCGGAGGGAAGCGCTCTTCTTGTCCTCAAGGGTGTGCATCCAGGGGGCCAGGTCGCCCTGCGTGGGCGGGCCGATCTTTTTCATCGCCACGCGGGCCTTCTTGCGCACCGCCTCGTCGGGGTCGTCCTTGCTGACATCTTGCAGCGCGGCGTAGGCGAGGCGGGCCGGCGGGCCGATGCTCCCGAGTGCGTCGGCGGCGGCAGCGCGGACGTTGTGACCGTTGTCGCGGAGCAGGTCCATCAGTTCGACCATCGCGGCGCTCAGGTCGCGCGCCAGTTCGCCGACGCCAAAGGCGGCCTTGAGGCGGGCGTTCTGGTCCTCATTCTTCATCGCCTTGCGCAGTTCGGTGATGGGGTTGGGCGGCGCGGTCGGGGTCTGGGGGCCGCGTCCCTCGCCTGCGTTCGGGGCGATCACGGCAAGGACGGCAAAGATGACGGCCTGCACATTGACGAGGAACGCGGCGACTGGCAGGCCAAGTCCCTTCTGGCCGCGGGCGAGCAGAGCGGCGATGCTGACGCCGGCGAGCAACAGGCCGAGGCCGCTGGAGAGCAAACTGACCAGGTGATGCTGCGTCAGGATGGTCAGCGCCCAGGCCGCCAGGCCGACGATCAGGGCAATGACTGCCAGACCGGCAACGCCTTCGGGCTGTCCGGGCATCTGCCGAATGACGGTGGCGGGCAGGTCCATGACCAGGGAGGTGAGGCGGCGGCCGGCAGACTTGCGCGCCGGCCTGGCGGGCTCGGCCGCGACGCGATCGCCGTTGGCCTGTGCGGGCTGGGGAGCGCTCGGCAGCGCGGTGGCGGCAGCGGTCGTGTGTGGCGGCAGCGGGACCGGGGTTGGCTTCTGGGCGGCTGGCGGCATGAGCGGCTGCGACGGTCCAGGCGGTATGACGATCGGAGGCTTCGCGGCCGGCGGCGGAGGTTGGACAGCCTCCACGTGCGGGGGCATGGGCGGCGGCGGGGGCAGCGGCTCGGGCGGCACCGATGGCAAATGGAAATCCGGCACCCCAGAGGGCGGAGAGCCGTGCGGTACTCCGCTGGGCGAACCGCCCGAAACGCTCAAAGTCGGCTTGGCCGGAGGGGGAATGCTCGTCGCCTTGGCGGGCGCGGGGATCGCCGTGGTGCGCGAGACGGCGAGGGCGCTAAAGGGCCGCTCACATTTCGGACATTTAACGCCTCGACCCTCCATTTTGTCGGGCACCTGGAAACGATGCTGGCAGGACGGACATTCGACACCCAGAGGCATGATGCACCTTTTCCTCGTGGTGGATGGTGGATGGTGGATGGTGGATGGTGGAAAAGCAGCACCCTCAGTTTTCTTCACCATACACCATCCACCATCCACCATCCACCAATTTTGAAAAGATGGTTGCGTTCGGCCGTCCCCCACGATACCCTCAGATGTGGGAACGTGCGCCGCCACGTCCCTTCACCCGCCCCGCAAAGGAGCGCCTGCCATGAAGCCGCGATGGCTGATTCTGTGCTTGACCCTGACGGTAGCTGCTGTGGTGCCAGGGCTGCTCGACGCGCAGTTCCGGCCCGGCGCTCGCCCCTGCCCGTCGTGCATGCAGGTGCAGACGATCACCAAGCAGTGGCAGAACACCTACGCCTCCCAACAGAAGGCGATGGTGATGCAGCAGCAGGAAACCGCTCGCATCCAGACGCAGCAGCAACAAATCAAGATGCAGTCGCAGCAAGGGCAGACGATTCAGAACCGCCCCGCGCAGATCACCGCGTCGCGGAACACCCTGCAATACGGCCAGGCGACGATCATGAAGCCGGTGGGCGGGACGATGACCGCGTACGGACAGCAGACCATCACGAGCGGCAGTGCCGTCATCCCGCGCGGCTACGGCGGCACCATCCCGACGGCCGTCGCGCCGATCATCTCGACGCAGAAACACACGATCAACACGATGAGTCAGTTGAATCGGATCACGATGGT
>DASPXY010001676.1:0-2241 GCA_035637055.1 Gemmataceae bacterium
GCACCTGCTGGCTATCGCCAAGACGCGCCGCGGCAAATCCTCGCTCATGCTGCGCTTCGTACACCACCTGATGCTGGCAGGTACCACCGGTCCTGGCGGCCGCGAGGCAGGCCCCGCCAAGCGCTGCATCATTCTGGTCGATCCGCACAGTGATTTGGCCACCGCCGCACTCGGACTCGTACCTCCGGAGCGTCACGACGACCTTGTCTATCTGGATATCGCCAACCGCAAGCGGCCTTTCGGCGTGAATCTGTTGGATGTGAGCCTCGGTTGGGATCGAGACCAGGCCGTGGGAAATGCGCTGCGCGTGTTCAGGCGTGAGTTCGATGCCTTCTGGGGTCCGCGCATGGAGGACGCGTTTCGATTCGCGCTCATGGCGTTGTTCGAGGCAAACGAAGCGCACTGTAGGGCGGACCCCGTCGGCGGGCGTGCTGCGCAGCACACGGTCCTGGAGGTGCCGGACCTGCTGGCGAATGCGAAGTTCCGTCACACCGTCCTCAAGCGGGTCAACGACCGGGCGATCGGGCACTGGTTCTCCAGCTATTTCCAGCCGCTGGAGCTGCATCATCGTCAGGAGATCATCAACCCGGTCCAGACCAAGGTGCACAAGTATGTGGGCAGCAAGATCGCGCGCGCGATCGTCGGCCAGCCGCGATCAACCCTCGATTTTCGAGAGATGATCGCCCTGCATAAGATCGTGCTGGTCAACCTCAACGCGTTCGATGTCGGTGAAGACACGGCGGCGCTGCTCGGCGGAACGCTGCTCAACCTGGCCGCTCGAGCTGTCTCGGCGCAATCGGCGCTCGCGCCCGAGGAACGCAGAAGGGTGACGATCGCCGTCGACGAGTTCCACACTATCCCGGGCGCCGACTATGAGCAGGTGTTCGGCGAGCTCGCCAAATATGGCGCCAACATGATCCTGGCCACGCAGACGCTGGCCCGCCTGGACCGGCTGAGTGAAGCGGAGAGGACCCGGGACCTGCGCGGGGTGGTGTTCGCGAACCTGGACGGGCTGTTCGCCTTCCACACCAGCGCCGAGGACGCCCGCTTCCTGGCTCCCGAACTCGGTGGCGAGCTGACGGACCAGGACTTGCTGGAGCTGGGGCACTACCAGTGTTATGCGCGCCTGACGGACGTGCGCACGGGCGAACGGCTGCCGGCTTTCACCGTGCGGCTGGACCCCCCGCCGACCGGTGACGCCGCCATGGCGGCTCGCCTGGCTGACGACTCGGCCGAACGCTACGGGCGAGACGCGCTGGACGTGGATCTCGACCTGCAGGGCGCCTGGGAACGAATCCACGGCCCCGCGGCAGTGGGCAACACCGCGAGCTATCCTCAACCGGACCAACCGGTCCCCGGTGGGAGCGGCGGTGCCGCGTCCGATCGCGCTGTCTCAGGCGGTCAGCTGCCTGCGCCACGGCCGGCCACACGCGCCAAGAAGGCGAGCCGAAGCCGCTCGCGGCCAAGTCCGGGGCGCGAGAGTCCGGACTCGGGCGACGGACCCGCAACCGCTGCGTGACGGAGCGGCCGTCAGAGGGATCAGCGCTGCGGCAGCGGACGATTGCCGCGCTGCGCGTGCTCGACAGGTGCCCGTTGATCCCGGTGGACGCATTCAGCCCGCTAGCTGGCCTGCGCCGCCGTGGCTCGGCGTACCAGGTGCTCGCACGGCTGCGGCGCGCTGGACTGGCCGAGGTGCGCCGGGTGGATCTCGGCTACCTCCTCGGACAGCGGCGGATCGGTCTCTGGACAACCACCGAGGCCGGCCGAATAGCCCTGCGGGCCGTCGAGGAAGCGGCGGCCGACCATAGGAGTTTGCCAGTGGCCGGCCGTCCGACCGACGGACGCTCAGCCGTCTCGCTGCCACACGCGCGCGGCCTCGCCGGCCTGGTGGCGGCGTATGACGTGATCGCTATGCTGGTCGCCGAGCACGACGTAGCTGGCAATCCGGTCGACGTGCAAGTCATGGAGTACCCTTGGCTCCGCGTCGTCTCATGCGCGGAGGACGGGAACGTGCTGCGCGTGACACTTCCGGCCGGGGTCGTCCTGCGGCCTCGCACGGCAGTCGACGGCGATCCCCAACCGCTGTCGGTAGTACTACTGCCCGACCTCGGCACTACGCCAGTCCGCCGCTGCCGAGAGCAGCTCCGCCGTTTGGTTGCCTTGCGAAAGGTAGCTATTGAGCACGCCGTGGGTGCGCCCGAGCTAGAGATCGTCATCAGCACGCCGGATCCGGATGGGAGA
>DASPXY010001677.1:0-3535 GCA_035637055.1 Gemmataceae bacterium
CCCCTCCAGCTCCGCCAACGCTGTGTGCCGCGCTGTCGAATCGCGAGCGCCGTGCTTCTCCACCAGTGCCTTGAGCAGGTCCGGCCGTTCCAGCACAATGCAGCCGCGCGTCGTCGAGCGGGCCACGTCGCGGAAGTCGCGCAGGAACTCCGACTGCAGGAACTTGTCGCGCAGCGAACGGCCATCCTCGGCGCTGCTGTGAATCGATTCCCGGGTGAACTGCACGATCGGACAGGGCTCGATGTCGCCCCACGGGTTGATGTGGTGCGTGATCCCCGTCGCCGCCGGGCACAGTGCCCGCCCCTCGCCGTCGTAGTAGGCGTCGATAATGATGATCGGCTTTTTCGCCCGCATCTCGACGACGAACTTGCGCGCCTGCAGCTGTTGCTCGGGCGTCAGGCAGAGCTGCGGATTGGCGTCGGGGCCCATCGGCCGATAGACGTGGAACCAGGTATACATCACGCCCATTTCGATCAGTCGATCGATCCACGCCTCGCTGAGCAGGTCGATGTTCGTCTGACAGAGGCTCGTGCAGACGCCCGTGAAGACCTTGTGCTTGACGGCGTTGTGGACTCCCTCCAGGGTCTTGCTGAGCACGCCGCCGCGGCCGCGGCGCTCGTCGCTGATGATCTCGTTGCCCTCGACGCTGATCAGCGGCGTCACGTTGCCGAGTTGCCGCATCCGCCGCGCCTTCTCGTCGGTGATGAACTGACCGTTCGTGAAAATCTGGAAGTAGCAGTCGGGGTGCTCGGCCAGCATGTCGAGCAGCTGCGGATGCAGGAACGGCTCGCCGCCGACGATGCCAAAGAAGACATTACCCATCGCCTTTGCCTCGGTGATGAGCTTGTGCATCGCCGCCGGCTTGATGGTCTCCTGCTTCGAGGCGACATCGACCCAGCAGCCCTGGCAGCGCAGGTTACAGGTGTTGATGATCGAGACGTACAAAAATGGTGGAAAGACCTCGCCGCGCTGCAGGCGGCGCTTGTGTTTCTCGATGGAGAGCATGCCCTTCCAGCCCATGTTCCAGATGAGTTTCCAGAGCAGGCGTTTGTCGGTCTCGAACAGCAGGCGCTTGGCCATCTTGAAGAGCATACGGGCCTCGTGCAGCGGTTGGGCAGGAATGGCTCGTCGGGCATTGTTACTGTACCAGGCGGCGCACGAAAAGCGACGAAAAACGCGGCCCACATAGCAGCACGCAACCGGGAGAGCGAACGAGCGGCGGGGTTTATCCCCGCCGTCTGTGGCCGGGCACGGCGGGGATAAACCCCGCCGCTCGTTCGGTACTTTCCCTCGTGTGGGGTCGTGACGTGGTCGCCGATCTTACGGTTGTTGCCGCTCGGTGAGTATCAGGTTCGAGTGCCGGGCGATAAACGCGAGCATCGCCTGCGTTGCCGGGTCGGCTTCGTTCGCGATCTGCACAATGATCGTGATGTGCGTGCGGTTGGCGACTTTCAGACTGGTCACCTCGCACTTGCACCCTTCCAGTTTCTTGCACAGCTGCTCGGCCATTACGTCCAGGAACGGATAATCCTTATCCGCATAGGCGACGAGGGCCGGCGGATGGTTGCCCTTGACGTGCGTCAGCGGTGAAGCGGCCTTGCAGACCTCCGGGTCATTGCCGAACGCCATCTTGAAGATCACCGGCGTGATCGTGTAGACGCCGCTCAGCGGAATCATCCCGCAGATGTCGCGCGTCGTCAGCGTTTCCGCCTTGAGGTGGCTGTCGCAGGTGCCGAGCAAAGCCACCAGGTGCCCGCCCGCGGAGTGACCGCAGACGAAAATCTGGTCCGCCCGTCCGCCGTGCTTGCCGATGTTGCGATGCGTCCAGGCGAACGCCTTCGCCACGTCCTCGATGTGGGCTGGGTGCTGAACCTTCGGCGACAGCCGATAGTTGATGATCACGGTGCCGATGCCGTTTTTCGCGAAGGTCTTGCCCAGCGGACCGTACAAGTCCTTGTTGCCCGAGCGCCAGGCGCCCCCGTGGACGAAGAACAGCACGGGGAAGTCCTTCTGCCCCTTCGGCAAATAGAGATCGAGCTTGTGTCGGACCGAGTCGGCGTCCTTGCCGTCGTGGTAGGCGAGGCCGCGCACCTCCTCGACTTCGTAATTGCCGCCCGTTTTGATGGCGGCCTTGCCGATGGTTTTGCTGCTGGCCTTGCTGGCTTCGCCAGCGCGTGTCTTTGGGACGAACAGGCTGCACGTGAGCAGCGCCACGATGATGGACCACTGTTTCATGAGAACTCCCTGTGGTGCGGGAAACAATGAGTACAGCAAGAGTGAAGGTAACGCCCGCGGCGCGCGAAAGCAAGAAACGCTGGCTCTACCCAAGCAACTCGGCAGCGGTTTCAGCGAAGCGCCGTGGAGGACCGGAAACCGACGCTATTTGGTCAGATCTCGAAATGTGGACGCAACGGCAACGCGAGACGGGCCGGGCCGCATCGCCTGGGATGGACCGAAATGATTCTACCGTTGACAGTTACGCCATTTGTCGCGAGGAGTTGGTCGCCGGCATTGATGCTGCTTTGGGGAGTTGCGGCGGCAGGTGAGTTCCCCGCCGCACAGTTTCTCAAAGAGGAGCGAAGCGATGATTCAGGAGTTCTGCGTTGTTACCAGGCCGTGCCACGACTGCAAGTACACCGACTGCGTGACGATCTGTCCGGTAGATTGTTTCTACCAGGATGAAAAGATGTTATACATCCACCCTGACGAATGTATCGACTGCGGCGCCTGTATCGACGAGTGTCCGGTGTCGGCGATCTTTCACGCTCCGGACGTGCCGGCGGAATGGGCCAGCGATATCGCGCTGAACCAGGAGCGAGCGGAGGCGCTGCGGGCGGCAGGAAGTGCGAACTTGACGGAGAAGCTGGAGCCGCTGGAGGGACCGACCTGCAAGAGGGCCTGACGCGACGCACAAGCGAGGGGGTCTCCGAACGGACAGGGAGGGCTACACCTCGTAAGACGTACCTTGGCCGTCCACACGACCCACCCGGAAGCAAGCCATGCCGAACGAACAGATCCAGGGAGAACGGCCGACCCTGTCCGCCGCGGCCGGATTCGAGCAGCAAATCACTGCGACGAACGAGACGGCCGCACAGCACGAGCGCCAATCGCAGGAGTCGCCGCGGGCCACGGCGAAGCCGGAGTTCTCCCAGCAGCGGTTGCTGTCGCTCGACGCCTATCGCGGCCTGATCATGGTGACGTTGGCGTTCAACGGTTTCGGCCTGGCCGCGACGGCGTCACGGCACCTGCGCGCCGAAGGCGGTTCGTCCTTCTGGGAAGCCGTGCGCTACCAGTTCAGCCATGCCGAGTGGGTTGGCTGCAGCTACTGGGATCTGATTCAGCCGTCGTTCATGTTCATGGTCGGCGTCGCGATGGCGTTTTCCTACCTCAAGCGCCAGCAGCAGGGGCAGTCGTGGGGCGGCATGTTCGGCCATGCTCTGACGCGCTCGCTCGTGCTGATCTTTCTTGGGATATTTCTGATCTCCAATTGGGCGATACCGACAACCTGGGCGGCGACAAACTGGTCGCTGATGAA
>DASPXY010001678.1:0-3370 GCA_035637055.1 Gemmataceae bacterium
CTTGCGGCGACTCCTCGACAACCGCGTTGCATTTGTGGTGGTCGGGGGCCTAGCCATGACGACCCAGGGTTGCCCCAACATAACACAGGAACTCGCGCTGTGCTACCGGCGCACCGCCGAGAACATCGCCGCCTTGGTGGCAGCTTTCGCGCCCTTGCACCCCTACCTGCGCGGCGCGCCGCCCGGTCTGCCGTTCAAGTTCGATGCTCCGACCGTCCAGGCGGGCCTCAATTTCACCCTGACGACTGACCTCGGCGACGTCGACCTGCTCGGTGAGGTGAGTGGCGTCGGCACTGCGGACCAGGCGATTGCTCAATCGGAGGAACGCACGCTCTTCGGCATGACACTGCGCGTGCTTTCGCTGGACGCGCTCATCGCCTCGAAAAAGGCAGCTGGCCGGCTCAAGGACCGCAATCATCTACTGGAGTTGGAAGAGTTAAAAAAGCTGAAAGACGCTCCCCCGGAGGGTTGAACGATGTCCGCACATACGCCGTCGAATCGTCAGGGCTGCTGCCCCGGCATCACCCGCCGTTCGTTCCTGCTTGACACCGGCATGGGCTTCACCGGCCTGGCCCTGGGCGCCATGCTTTTCCGCGACGGCGCCCTCCGCGCCGATGAGACTCCCACTCCACCCGATGGACGGCCGCACTTCGAGCCGAAGGCCCGCTCCGTCATCTGGATTTTCCTGTGCGGCGGCGTCAGCCACGTCGAGAGCTTCGACCCCAAACCGGAACTGAACCGCTACGCCGGCCAGACCATCGACAACACACCGTACCGCGACGCGCTCAACCCAGAGCGGCTGCGCGACGTGATCGCCGGCAATCCCTCCCACGGCGGTCGCCGTACGTTGATGGGCCTGAACACTGGCGTGCGTCGCTACGGGCAGAGTGGTCTGGCGGTCGCCGACTGGTGGCAGCACGTCGGCACGTGCGCCGATGACCTCGCCGTGGTCCGTTCGCTGTGGACGGTCCACAACGACCACGGCGCCCAACTTACCTGGCACACCGGCCGCCATCCGCGCGAGGGGCCGTTCCCGACCATCGGCTCGTGGGTGTCGTACGGCCTGGGCACGCTCAACCGCAACCTGCCCGAATACGTCGTCCTCGGCACGCCGACGGGCGATTGCTGCGGCGGCTCGTGGACGCACGGCGCCGCCTACCTCGGCCCCGAACACGCCGGCATCCGGCTCAACGTCGGCGGGCGCGAGCCGCTGCCGTTCGTCGCCCCAGGGGGGGGCGTGCAGCCAGAGGAGCAGGCAGCCGAGTTCAGCCTGCTCGGCCGCCTGAATCATCTCTCCGGCATCGACTACCCGGACGACCCGGCCCTGCGCGCTCGCATCCGCGCGTACGAAACGGCGTTCGGCATGCAGACCGCCGTGCCCGAGACGCTGCAACTCGAACGCGAGACGGCCCAGACGCAACGACTCTACGGCATCGATCAGAACGCGACGCGGCCGTTCGGGCAGCTGTGCCTGGCGGCGCGGCGCATGGTCGAGCGCGGCGTGCGCTTCGTGCAGATCTTCCACGGCGGCGGTGGCGGCGGCGCCTGGGACGCTCACAGCGGCATCCGCAACAACCACGGCAACCTGTCGGCCCAGGTCGATCTGCCGATCGCCGGACTGCTGAAGGATCTCAAGCGGCGCGGGATGCTGAGCGATACGCTCGTCGTCTGGGGCACGGAGTTCGGCCGCTCGCCGGGGGCCCAGGGCGACGGCCGCGATCACCACCCGCAAGGCTTCTGTGCCTGGCTCGCGGGCGGCGGCATCAAGGCTGGCGTCGTGCATGGGGCGACCGACGAGATCGGCTTCCACGCGATCGAGCAGCGGCACTACGTCACCGACATCCATGCGACCGTGATGCATCAGCTGGGGCTGGATTCGCGGCGGTTGGAGGTGCCGGGGCGACGGCGGCTGGACATCGACCACGGCCGACCGATCCGGGAAATCATCGCGTAAGCCTCAATGCTGAGAAATCATCGCGTAACTCGGCGCTGCGGACTCCTGCCTGGCTTCGGTAAGATAGGGCGGGAGGTATATCATGCGACAACCCCGCATCCTGATGTGTCCGCCCGATTACTACGGCATCGAGTACGAGATCAACCCGTGGATGAGCCGCTCGCGCGGCAGCCACGCCGAGGTCGCCCACGCGCAGTGGCGGAAACTTTACGAGACCCTGTGCGGCCTCGGCGTCCAGGTTGAGTTGATGGAGCCGCAGCCCGGTCTGCCCGACCTCGTCTTCACCGCCAACGCCGGTCTAATCTTCGGCAGACGCTTCTACAGCTCACGCTTCCGGCATGAGGTACGAGCCCGCGAGACGCCGTACTTCGACGCCTGGTTCGCGGAGCACGGCTTCACCGTCGAGCATCTGCCGGAGGAAACCTTCTTCGAGGGCGCCGGCGATGCCCTGTTCTGTGGCTCGACGCTGTTCGCCGGCTACCGCATCCGCAGCGACGTGCGCGGCCATCAATGGCTCGGGCAGACGCTCGGCAAGCAAGTGCTGCCGCTGGAACTGATCAACCCGCGTTTCTATCACCTCGACACCTGTTTCTGCCCGCTGGCCGCCGGCGAGGCGATCTACTATCCCGCGGCGTTCGACGTGTACGGTCGCAAGGTGCTGGAGGGCAACATCCCGCGCCTGCTCGCGGTGCAGGAGTCCGAGGCGGCGCGCTTCGGCTGCAACGCCGTCGTCGTGGGCAAGCGGGTCATCACCAACACCGGCTGTGAGCACCTGACCGCTGACTTGCGGGCCTGGGGTTACGACCCGATCGCCGTCGAACTGGACGAGTTCCTCAAGGCGGGCGGCAGCGCCAAGTGCCTGACCATCCGCCTCGACGGTGAGGAGGCCGCGGTTTGGGGGTAATCCTCTCCGTTTAGTTGCTGTTCAACGAAGATCACCATGCGAGATCGATGCGCGGCATCGGACGACTGGGTCGCCGCTCGAACCGAAACACGAGGGCAGCGCACACGACGAGCAACAACTGCAGCCAGAAGACGCCGGTCAGCGCCGTCGTGCGATACAGTACGCCTAACTCTACGCCGCGATCATGGCTCACGCGCTTGACGTCCACCGGGCTCGTCGCGGCTTTTGGGCGGTCCGCCAATTTTGTCTCGACATCCGTCTGCACCTTGGATTCGACCTTGAAGCCTGTCACCAACTGCAACGTCAACAAGATGAACATCAGCAGAGCCACCCCTGCGACGATCCCCCAGCGCCACGGTTTCAGCCGCACCAACCATGCCGGTAAGGGACCGGCCAGAACCGTCAAGACGCCCGCGGCAACGGTCAGCAACAAGAGTGGCACCAATAACAACCCGTAGACGATCAGCAGTCCGTTCGCCCCGGGACTCTCGTCCGACCTTTTCAACTCCTTT
>DASPXY010001679.1:0-3634 GCA_035637055.1 Gemmataceae bacterium
CCGTGAGCGGCGGCAGCGTCACCACGATTCGGTCTACTCCCATCGTGTCGAGGGCGTGCAGCGCCGCGTACAGCCCGGCCGCGTAGCCCGCCGGTTCCCGCGGCAACACCTTCACCACCAGTCCTGGCCGCTCAAGCCCTAATTGCGATCCGAATTGAATCCAGCCGACGCGCTCACTACTGCGGAGCAATTCTTCGACCAGCGCGTCGCCATCTTCGGTGACACACTCCAACGGCGTCCTCGGGGCATAGTGGCGCCGCAACAGGCCGGGCGAGCGCGCCGGCCCGTCTGCCGCCTCGCCTGCGCTTCGCCAAACCGTCCCGATCTCCGCCTCGATCTGCGCCGGGGTGATCAGCCCCGGACGGAGCAACTGCGGCGGCGCCGTCGTCACATCAAGGACCGTGGATTCGAGTCCGCCTGCGGTCGGTCCGCCGTCGAGGATCATTTCGATCCGCCCATCCAGCCCGCGCAGGACGTGCTCGGCGCGCGTCGGCGAGAGCGACGTCGAGCGGTTCGCGCTGGGGGCGGCGATCGGGACTCCTGCCTCGGCGAGCAGCGCCAGCGCGACGGGGTGAGCGGGCACACGAATGGCGACGGTCGGGCCGCCGGCGGTGACGATGTCGGGCACGATCTCGCGCCGCGGCAACACCAACGTCAGCGGCCCGGGCCAGAAGCGCGCGGCCAGACGCGCCGCCGTCTCGGGCCAATCTGCGGCCAAAGCCCGCGCTTCTTCCGCACGCGCCACATGGACAATGACGGGATTGGCGGCGGGTCGGCCCTTGGCGGCGAAGATGCGCCCGACAGCAACGGCATCGAGCGCGTTGGCACCGAGGCCGTAGACGGTTTCCGTCGGAAAGGCGACCAGGCCGCCAGCGCGCAGCGCCGCCGCGGCGCGGGCGATGACGTCCTTCGCCGGCGCCTCGGGGTCAACTCGCAGCACGTCAGTTCGCATGGCGGGGCTCAGGAGGATGGCTCGATCCCGAAATCGCGAATGGTGAAGATCGGCATGTAATTGTAACGCGGCGCGAGTAAGTCGCGGGCGCCTTCGAGCCGGTCCACGATGCAGAGGACCGCGGCGACGTGCGCCCCGGCGAGTTCGACCTCGGTGATCGCCTGCATGACCGAGCCGCCGCTGGTGACCACGTCTTCGAGGATGGCGACGCGCCAGCCCGGTTGCAGCAGTCCCTCGATGCGGTCGCGGCTGCCGTGCTGCTTGACCTCCTTGCGCACGAAGAACCCTTCCAGCGGGCGCCCCTCCTCGTGGTAGCGCATCGCCGCGGCGGCGGCCATGGGGATGGCGCCGACCTCCGGACCGCCAGCGGCCTGCACGCTCAGGTCGCGCGTCCGCTGCCAGATCTCCTCGCCCAGCAGCCAGAGCGCCTCCGAGTTGAAGAGGGCCTTCTTGCTGTTGATGTAGTAGGTGCTCTCACGCCCCGACGCGAGCGTGAACTTCCCGAAGGAGACAGCCCGATCCTTGAACAGCTCCAGCAGACGACTGCGCGATGCGGTCGGCATGACAATCTCCCGTGTGGCTGTCTTTCTCGCCCATCTTCACCATACCACCCGGCGCGCCCCGGCAACACCCCACCTCAATCGCGGCGCTTGCGCCGTTTCGCAACCTCTGACTCGCTTCGGCTCGACGGGGCCAGCGAAATCGCTAGAATCCGCCGCCCCGTGCGGTCGATGGTTACTATACGCTCCGTCTTTCGCGAGGATAACGAAATGAGCAGCCCTCAGCCCGACGCCGCCCGCGAACACCCCGCACAGCCGGCACGGTCTTTCACCACCTCGGCGGCGTTCCTCATCGGCGTGCCCCTCGCGGCCGGCATCCTCGCGTTCATCCACCTCGCCCCGGATATCGACGAGGGCGTCAAACGCTACGTCAAGCATCCCGTCGAGAATGTCGAGGTCATTGGCTTCTGCATTGCGCTGGGAGCCCTGCTCGCCAAACTGTGCGGAGCACTGAGCGAGCGTGCGGCCTGTCGTGCCGCGCCCCTGCCGCCCTGGGATGGCCGCCCTGTCCCGATTGGCGAGGCTGTGCCGCTGCGGGCCAGTCTGCGCGGGTTGGGGCGGCGTCTGCAAAATACCTACCTCGTCCGCCGCATCACCGGCATCCTCGACTTCGTCACCAGCCGCGGCTCGGCCAGCGACCTCGACGACCAGATGCGCACCCTGGCGGACAACGACGCCGTCAACCTGGAGGGGAGCTACTCGCTGGTTCGATTCCTCACCTGGGCGATCCCGATTCTCGGCTTTCTGGGCACGGTCCTCGGCATCACCGAGGCCATCAGCGGCATGCCGCCGGAGATGATGGAGAAGAACATCAATCGCGTCACCGACGGTCTGAGTCAGGCGTTCGACGCGACCGCCCTGGCCCTCGCGCTGACGCTCGTGCTGATGCTCATCTCGTCGCTGGTCGAGCGGCTGGAGCAGGGCGTCCTGGGAGAAGTCGATCACTATGTCGATGCGGAACTCATGCACCGTTTCGAGCGCAGCGGTGCCGAGGGCGGCGAATTCCTGGCAGTCGTGCGGCAGAACACGCAGGTACTGGTGGATGCCACTGGGCAGCTGGCGGAGCGGCAGGCGGAGGTGTGGTCGCGCTCACTGACCGCGGCGGAGGAGCGCTGGGCGAAGGTGGGGGAAGCTCAGCAGGAGCGCCTGACGGCCGCCCTGGAGGATGCCCTGGAACGGACACTGTTGAGTCACCAGCAACGCCTGGCCGCGCTGGAGGAACATACGCTCAGCCTGCACACCGGCTTGCTGGAGCGCCTCGGCGCCCTGCTCGCCAGTGTGCGTGAGACCGGACGCGAGCAGCAGGCGGCGCTGGTGGAGGTGATTGGTGCCGTCGCCGCCCAGACCGAGGCGCTGGCACTGCTCCAACAAGACGCGAAGCAACTCGTGCGCTTGGAGGAACTGCTGCAGCAGAACCTCGCGGCGCTGGCCGGCGCTGGGGCGTTTGACGAAGCCGTCCATTCGCTGACGGCGGCGATCCATCTGCTGACGGCGCGGGCCGGAGCGGTGCCACGCTTGAGCAAGCGTCCGGAGGCCGCGGCATGAGGAAGCGCCGGCAGGTGCTGCAGGTATCGACGTTCCCCTTCCTGGCTGTGCTGCTCTGCACCATGGGGTCGCTGATCCTGCTGCTGCTAGTGATCGATCGTCAGGCCAAGGCCGCCGCGCGCAACAAGGCGCGCCTGGCCGCTGCGGAGGTTGCCGCCAAGGCCGCCGCGAAACAGCAGCAACACGCCGCGGACATTCAGGCCGAGCAGGAACGGCGTCGGGCGGAGTTGCACGGTCAACTTGCCCGGCAACGCGATGAACTGCTCAGCGGGGTACAGGTCGCGCGCGGCAAGGTGGACGCCACGGCGAGGGATGTGGAAGCGGAAGAAGCGCGCAGTCGCGAGCTACATCGCCGGCTGGATGCGGAACTGGCGCGGCTGCTGGCAACGCAGGGCGAGTTGACTGCTCGGCGTGCGGAGGCGGCGCAAGTGGGCGAGAAAGCAGAGGGCGTAAAGGGCCAAAGAGTGCGCCTGGCGGAAGAACTCGCGCAGATGGAACGAGCCATCCAGGCTTTGAAGGAGTTACGCGAGCGCGAAAAGCAGACTTACTCGCTCGTGCCGTACAAGGGGCGGCGCGG
>DASPXY010001680.1:0-3637 GCA_035637055.1 Gemmataceae bacterium
TGCGGGCATGATCATCTGATTGCTTCTGGCGACGGTTTCGGCGCGTCGCGGCCGGTTTTTATTCTGCAAAACCGATAACACGGAGTCATGGCAGCGGACAACCGGGGACAGGCGCCGTGGCTCCGGCGGTGGATTCACCACGCGTCGGGCCGGGGAAACGCGTAATGCCGGCCGCGTCCGCGTCCTAGAAACTTCCCTCTCAAGCCCATCGCGCGAATACCGTTACTGCCTTGTCGGTCGAACATCCGGCTGCGCAACTTGCGCAACTCGCGCCGCAGGCGTACAAGGCAGTAGCGGCGCGCGTAATGCGGATGACCGCGCCGTGATTATGGACATTCAATTTGGCACCGAAACAGAGATCGGGATCACTCGAAGCAATCCCGAAGGTGTCGATGTCGTCGCTGAGAGCATCGCGTTGGTGCGCAGCGCCACGGCCCCGGGCGTCCGGATGCGGTGGGATTACTCCTGCGAAGACCCCCACTGCGACGCCCGCGGTTTCCGCGTCAAGGAGTTGCTCCAGGACAGCGACGAGGCCAACTACTTCGCCCAGGACGCCCAGCGCGCGCTGACCTTCAGCGAAATCAAGAGCGACCTGGTCCTCCGCAACGGCGCCCGCTTTTACAACGACCACGCCCATCCCGAATACTGCGCGCCCGAGTGCAGCACCTTGCTCGAACTGCTCCAGCAGGATTACGAGGGCGACTCTCTGCTCATGGCGTGCGTCAAAAACCTCAACCAGAACACCGACAACCCCGTCCTGCTTTACAAGAACAATACCGACTTCCGCGGCCACAGCTACGGTTGCCACGAGAATTACCTCATGCCCCGGCGCATCCCGTGGGAGACTTTGAGCCAGGCGATGGTCGCCTTCTTCGTCACCCGCCAAATCGTCTGCGGCGCGGGCAAGTTCGGCTGGGAGGAGGAGGACAAGTTCACCGGTCCAGGCTTCCAGGTCTCGCAGCGGGCGGATTTCTTCAGCGAACTCCAGAGCGTGGACACGATGCAGCGCCGGCCCATCATCAACACCCGCGACGAGCCGCATGCGAACAACGAGCTCTACCGCCGCTTTCACGTCATCATTGGCGACGCGAACATGTCGCTCTACTCGATGTGGCTCAAAGTGGGCACGACTTCGCTTGTGCTCCAGGCGCTGCTCAACGGCTGTCCGCTGGATCGCGTCCCGCGCGTGGCCGATCCGATCCAGACGCTCAAGGCCATCTCGCGGGACAAAACCTGGAAATGGCCCTGCCGCGACCTGAACGGTTACAAGACCACGGGCCTGGAGCTCCAGCGCGCCTATCTCGACCTGGTGCGCGAGTACTGCCCGAAACTCGAACCCGAATGGGCCGCCGTCGTCACCGCGTGGGACGAAGTGTTGAAGGATCTCGCTCGCGACCCGCTCTCCTGCGCCGACCGCCTGGACTGGTGCGCGAAGTTCAAGCTCATCGAGGAATTCCGGCACGCCGAGAAACTCTCCTCCGACGATCCCTGGCTGCGCAGCCTCGATTTGACCTATCACCTGCTGAACAAGGAGGAGGGCCTTTACTTCGCGCTCTGGGACCAGAACACCTTCCGCCTCCCCTACCCCAAGCTGGACATTACCAGCCACAGCCTTTGCCCGCCCTCGACCACCCGTGCCGCCGTTCGCGGCCGTTGCATCGAGAAATTCGGCAGTTCCGTGCAGGCCACGCAGTGGGACTACATTCTCCTGAAAGGCACGCACAAGAAGATCGAACTTGATTTGCGCAGCCTTTTCGACCCAGCGTTGATCAAGCAGAGCCTGAAGATTATCAGCGCCGCGCAGACCGTCGAAGATTTGGCGCAACTCAGATTTGCCAAGATCGTGTGAACGGGCGAAAGTCCTCTGACAAACGTGAACCCCACTGACTCTTATGCCTGACACCATACGAAAACCTTTGCCGCCCACGCCGGCGCCCGGCGGGGGCGGGGGCGGGGGCGACGGCCCCTCCTCACCCAAGGTCGAAAAGCCCAATACCGAGGAACTGCTCAAGAAAATGCGCAAGGTCGACCCGGACCAGGCCAAACGTTATCGCCAGCGCACCGGCCAATGAACGGCGACTTCCTGGCCCTGCTGCCCAAACAAGGACCGTTGCCGCAGCCGGGGCCTCACGCCGCTGCGATCGAGCCGCTGCAGGCCACGACGGTCTTCGCCTTTCATTGTTCTGAGGGAGTCATCATCGCCGGCGACCACCGCGCGACTGCGGGCAATCTTGTCTTTTCCGACAAGACGGAGAAAATCCTCGAGCTCGACAGCCACTCGCTCATGGCCATCGCCGGTGTCCCGGCCACGGCATTCGAGATGGCCCGCACGCTGCAAACCAGTTTCGAGTTCTACCGCCGCAGCCAGCTCCAGGCCATGAGCCTGCCGGCGAGAATCCGCGCCCTCTCCCAGCTCCTGCGCAACAACCTGGCCGGGACCATCCAGGGCTTTGGCGTCGTCGCCCCGATCTTCGCCGGGGTCGAGGTCAACGAACCCGAAGGCCGGCCGCAGATTCACTTCTACGACCCGCTGGGCGCCCAGTTCGAGGCCGTGAATTTCGCCGGCAGCGGCTCGGGCAGTGGCAGCATCAAGGCCGTCCTGAGCTTCCTGGAAAAGTGGGGCAACCCCAGGCCCGCCGACATGTCGCTGGCACAGGCCTGCAGTCTGGCCAACCGGCTGCTCATTACCGCCGCCGAGTTCGACACCGCAACGGGTGGCGTGCAGCCCGACAAACGGAATTTTGCGACCATCAAGATCCTCTCTCGCTCCGGCATCCGCAGCATCGGCCCGGACGAGCAAGAGCAATCCTGGAAGCACAACGGAGAGAACCGATGACAGAAGAACCCTATCGCTGGCTCGAAGCCATCGGCAATCGCCGCGAGTATATCCGCGAGCAGATGAAAGGCGGCACGCCCGTCTTCGCCGTTTCACGGCCCGAAGGCATCCTCCTGCTCGGGGTCGGCATCGGGCACTCGAAAGTCTTCGAGGTCTATGACCGACATGGCCTGGCTGCCCTCGGCCATCCTGTCGACATCGAAAAGCTGCGCCAGGCCGCCATCGAAGCCGCGCACCTGGAAGGCTTTAGCCGCAATCCCAAGGACGTCACCCTCCGCCGGCTCATCAGCTTCGCCCTGAGCACCATGCTCAAGAACAGCTTCGAGCAGATTTTCGCCCCGCCCTTTATCGTGGAATCCGTCTGGGCCGAACTCGGCGATACGCCCGCCCACGACGTGCTCGTCCGCGTCCATCACGATGGCAACCACACCTGGGACACGACCGGCGTCCTGATGGCCCATTGCGACGACGCGAAGGAAAAGGACGCCCTGGAGTGGTTGCGCAAGCAATTCCTGCCCGAACACTCCCTGGAGCACGTCGCCGCCCTCTGCCTCGTGGCCTGGCAGACGCTCGTGGACGACAAGCCCTTCGCCGACTTGAAGGCGCCGGACAATCCGCCCCGATCCATCCCCGGCAAGAAGCTCGAAGCCGCCCTTCTGGACCGCAAGGCGAGCGGCTCTGTCCGCTACCGCGAGCTCGAAATCAAGTAGGGTGCACAGGAGACACAGGAACGGCGGACCTGAACATTTTTGTGGCGCGCTCCGTGATGTGAGGCATTTTAGGGGCATGGCGAATTTATTC
>DASPXY010001681.1:0-22337 GCA_035637055.1 Gemmataceae bacterium
CGTGAAGGGATCTTCGAGCGTGATGAGCATCAGGTCGCGCAGCTCTTTTTCGAGGTTCGCCCGGTCTTCCTTGGCGGCGCGCTGACCATCGAGTTCGATGATTTGCCGTTCCAGCTCATCCATCCGCACCGAGATTTGTTCCAGCTTCTTCATGAGCGGCTGGACTTTCTGCGTACGGATCGACAACTCCTCGACGAGCGTGACGGCCTTGCGGCGGCGGATGCGAAGGCTGCGGCGCAGCTTGCGGCGATCCTCGTCCGAGGTCCGCGGGTCGAGGCTGCTGGTGAAGTCCTCGACGTTCTGCTCCAGCAAGTGCTCCAACGTCTTGAGGTTATGCGGCATGCGCTGGAGGATCTTGTCCTTTTCGAGGTTCTCCGTCAGCGACACCTTGACGGTGCGGTCGAACGGCAGATCCCCGGTGTGGACGCGCTTCAGCGTATCGACGACATTCGAGAGGGCATAATCACACTCGAGCACTTTGCGGCGGAAGCGTTTGCGGGTGACCTCGATCTTCTTGGCGAGAGAGATTTCCTCATCGCGCTTGAGAAGCGGGATCTCGCCCATCTGCGTCAGGTACATCCGCACCGGGTCGTCGATGCGGCGGCTGTCCTCGTCGTCGAGGAACTGCAGATCGAGGTCGGCGCGCTCATCCTCGGCGTTCGGGTCGGGGCCGGCTTCGCGTTCTTCGGCTTCGGCCTCGTCGATCAGCTCGATGCCGTGTTCTTCCAGAACCAGGAGCAGCTGGTCGAGTTTCTCCGGATTGACGGCGTCGTCAGGCAGGTAATCATTTACCTGGCTGTACGTCAGGTAGCCCTTGTCCTTGCCCGATTCGAGCAAGGTTTTCAGGCCCTCGTCCAGTTTAATGTCCATCAAAACCTCCTCGCTGGAGAGCGGTCCGGGTGTGGATTGTAGGGTGGGCACTGCCCACCTATTGGGGTCAGCGGTGGGCAGTGCCCACCCTACAATCCACACCCGGACCACTACTTCATCAGCCACCCGTTAGGTTCTGTAGTCGCTGCAACAATTCCTGGGCACGGGCTTGATCGCCGGCGCCCAAGGCCGCTTGCAGCTGGGTTTGGAGTTCTTGTTTCTCGGGCAGGCTGCGGCGAGCGCGGAAACCCGCGAGTACTGCCGTCAACCACTTCGCCCGATCCGGGTTCATCAGGCCTTCTTCCTGCAGCTCCAGGGCCTTGGCCATCAGCGCCTGGTTCTCGATGCGCGGCCGCAGGCGGTCGAACTCGGGCGCGACCCCCTCGGCGTGCAGGCGATACAGGCCCTCCACCAACTGCCGCAGGCCCGGATGCTCGACGTCTCTGGGCGAAACGTCCGCCACCGCGACCGGCACCAGGGCCGGCTCGGCAAGCAGAATCGCCAGGAGTTCACGTTCGAGACGGCTGGCCGGGGCGGACCGGGATGCCGCGCCGCTCCCCTTGGGGACGTCGCGCGCGGGAGTCGTCCGCTCGGCGCCGCGCCGGGCTGTCCGCAGCTCCTTCAAGCGCGCCCACACTGTCTCTTCCTTCAGGCCGAGACGGTGAGCGATGCGCGTAATCATCAATTCTTGTTTAACCGCTCCGGCTTGTCCGGGTAGCGGTGGTGCCAGGGCGATGCGGTCGAGGATGGTCTCAATCGCAGGCAAGCCAGGTTGTTTGCAAGCGAGATCAGCCCCCCGAGCGATGACACCGAGCGTTGCCTCAACCGCCTGCCGTTGTCCTTCAACACCACTCGAAACTCCCGCGGCGAGCACGCGGTTCAACTTGAATTCCAGCACGTCTACAGCTTTTGTCAAGGCCGCCTTAAACGATTCGGCGCCATCTCGTATCAGAAGGTCGCATGGGTCCAGCCCTTCGGGCAAGGTGGCGATCCGGAGGTCGATGTCCTGGCTCACGAAGATCTCGAGCGCGCGATCAACTCCGGTGTCGCCCCCTTCATCGGCATCGTAGACGAGCACAACGCGCGGAGAGAAACGCCGTAACTGGCGCACATGACTCGCATTCAGGGCCGTGCCCATCGTCGCGACGACATTGCCAACGCCCAGCTGATGGGCCATCAGCACATCGGTGTAGCCCTCGACGACGGCGAGAAAGCCGACCTTGCCGGCAGGCTCCCGGGCCAGGTCGAGGCCGTAGACCTGCTCGCTCTTGTTGAACAGCGGTGTTTCGCAGGAGTTATAATACTTGGGAACCCGTGCCACGAGAGGACTGGCGGGCATGATGCGGCCGCCGAAGCCCACCGTTTGACCACGGATATCCCGGATCGGAAACATCACACGATCGCGAAAGCGGTCATAGCAGCCGCCGCTATCGCGCCGGGCAATCAGGCCGACCTTCTCCAGGAGATCCAGAGAAAGGCTTGCCGCGGTCGCCCGTTCCACTAACCACTGCCCCGTTGGTGGAGCGTAACCGACGCCGAAGCGCCGCACCGTCTCACCTGTTAGGCGGCGTTCTCCGAGATAGAGGCGTGCCGCCTGTGCCTCGGGGCTTTCATCGTCGAGCAGGCAGAGCTGGAACTGCTCGGCCGCCCAACGCATCACATCTAGCATAAGGGCGCGGCCCTGATTGTGCTGAGCCGCGCCGCGATTTTCCAGTGAGATTCCCGCACGCCGCGCCAGCAGTTCCAGCGCTTCACGAAAATCAACGCGCTCCTGCTCTTGAACAAAACTGATGACGTCTCCGTATTTACCACAGGACCAGCACCGATAGCGCTGGCGGCGCGGGTCAACATCGAAGGACGGACGGTTATCGTCATGAAACGGGCAGAGGCCCTTGAAGGTGCCGCCGGCGGGACGCAGCGCAACATAACTGCTCACGACGTCAACGATGTCGTTTGCCTGCTTGACGCGCTGCACCACGGCTGCCCGGTCTTCGGTCACGGGCGGGAACTCCCAGGCAAGGGGATCGAGAGAAACAAATCAAGGACAGGGAACCGGGTTCCCTCATCGCTCGGACCAGGTTTTTTCCTATCGAGTCCGCGTTGGGTTGGGAGGGCGAGGCTCCTGCCGAGCCGCTGAATAGTGCGGCTCGGCGGGAGCCTCGCCCTCCCAACCGTCAGCGTTGGAGAGTCACAGTCCGGGGAGAAGAGTTGGCTCTGCGCCCATCCGCTGTGGCAGCCAGAATCCACTCAGAATCGGAATTTTGCAGATTGCAAGCAATAGAAGGCCGTTCTCGATTCCACAGGCCGCAGTTGCCACTCGCTCTCTTCCAGAGATCCGTTGGCGCAAGTTTAACTGGTTAAACTGCTTAAACCAACGATACTCTCATGTGCCCCGGCAATTATAGCCATCGGGCCGAAAAGAGTCAAGTTAGGGAAAGGCCGGCGCCGACGCAGAGGTGTTGCCAGATCCTGTTATGGGCAGGATGGTTAACACGACCGCCGGCAAGGTGGGTGGCGCCGGCAGTCTCGGGCGAACCCCTTTTCTCGTCGCGAACCCCTCCCCCCAACCCCCTCCCCGCAACGGAGAGGGGGAGCAAGACCAGCACTCCTCTTCTTCTCCCCCTCTCCGTTGCGGGGAGGGGGTTGGGGGGAGGGGTTCTCACTCCAAGCCAAACAGCGCCCGCGCGTTGTCCTCGAACACCAGTTGGCGATACGGTGCGGGCACGATCCGCCGCACGAAGTCGCGGTAGGGCGCCATTGGTGCCAGCGGCCAGTCACTGCCGTAGAGGAACCGCTCGGGCCGCTCGGTGAACTCCATGCCGGTCTGGATGCGCTCGACAGTTTTCTGCAGCAACCCCTCGCGTGCCAGCCCGCGAAAATACGCCTCGTCCCCCACCAGGATGCCCGACAGGTCCGCCCAGACGTTCTCGTTTTTGTAGACCACCTCGGCCGCGTCCGTCACCCACGGATTGCCGAAATGAGCCATCACGAAGTTGACCTCACGATGATCGACCGCGACCTCGTCCACCAGCAGCGGATGCGCATAACGCACCTTCGCGACCGTCGAATAGTTGTCGCCGGTATGGAAGATAAAAGGGATGCGATAACGCGCCGCCAGTTCGTAGTAGGGGACGTAGTTGGGGTGTTCGGGACCGTAATAGAGATAACCGAGATAGCCCTTGAGGGCCTTGGCCTTCCCCTGGCGCAGTTGCTTCTCGACGCGCTGCAGGTGGTCGGTGTCGATGCGCGACGGGTCGGCGACGCCGATCGGGTGCAGGCCGGGCAAGAGGGCCGCGATCGCCAGCGTCGAGTCAATGCCGAGGGGGTCGTCGCCGGTGCCGCCGAGGTGCCCCATGCCGAGCAAGTGCGTGATGCCGGCCGCCGCCATCTCCTCACGCAAGGTGGCCGCGACAGTCTCAGGCGGTTCGTGCAGGACGTCGGTCAACGGCTTGACGCCGGGCAGCCGCGGCGAGACCGCGTGGACGTGCATGTCGATCATGACGGCTCCTCGCTCAGGCCCCAGAGCCGCGGCGTGGCCAACTCGACGCTGTTGCCCGCGGGGTCACGCAGGTAGAGCGAGCGGCCGCCGTTGGGCCAAACGATCTCGACCTCCACGGCGACGCCGGCCGCGGCAAGACGGCCGCGCCAGGTCTCGAACTCGGCCTCTGGGACGGCGAACGCCATGTGGCCGGCCCCCCGCGCTCCATGCCGCGGCACGGCCGTCTCGTCGATCAAGACGGTTTCCGCCTCTGTTTTATCCGGATTGAAGATGAGGAGGACGCCGCGCCCGCAGCGGAAGAAGACGTGCCGTCCCGGCATGCGGGCGATCACCTCCAACTCGAACAGCGAGGTGTAGAAGCGTTCCGCCGCTTCCAGGTCGCGGGCGTAGAGGCACGTTTCCAGGATGCCGAGAGGTTTCATCGTGGCTCTCTGCTTGACGGCATGTCAGCGTTGGTTTCCAGGAATCCTATGACTTCGGGAGGGAAATGCCCGGTGTCGTGGATACTGGCCGCGATGGTTCGTACGAGCCCGAAGCGTGAGCGAGGGACCAAGGAGTGTCCCTCGCTCACTCGGATAAACCAGGAATGGCAGTGATGGTTCGTACGAGCCCGAAGCGTGAGCGAGGGACACTCCTTGGTCCCTCGCTCACGCTTCGGGCTCGTATAAACCATCATTGACTCGTGCAGGGTAGGCTGGCGTCAGAAGCGAAATTCCAGACTGAACGTGAGGCCCTGCACCCAGAACGAGCTTTCCTCAAAGAGGAATACAGGCCGCGCCGCCCCGGTGAGCGTGCCCAAACCGAAGGACGTCGGGATCTGGGTGGGATTGAGTGTTCGGTCGATCTGATCCGCGGCCCGAGCGACGCTGGTCCACCAGAGCAGCGTGTAGCCGACATCCAGCCGCAATCGCTCGGTGATGCGCCAACCGACGTTCAGGCCGAATTCCGGCACGGCGGTGAAGCGGTCGCGCCCAAAAATCCCGCTGTTGGTCGTCAGGGCGAGCACTCCGCTCGGGATCGGCGGCGGCGAGGCTGCGGGGCCGGCGATGTTCACCGGCGCCGTCACGCCATGAATGTCGATCGTCTCCCGGGTGGTGCCGACCGCTACCTTGCCGCGGAGGCCCAGGATCAGTTGTTGGTACGAGAACTCCACCTGCACGCCGACCTGACCACCAAAGAACTCGTTGCTCGTGCCGAAGTGGTCGTTAACCGTCAGATGGTCGGTGCCGAACACCGGGACGCCGCCGACCACCGGAATCGATTCGTCGATGTCGATATCCTCCACGAAGCGAAGGTAGCGGAAGCCGCCCAGGACATGCACCGTCCAGTGGTCGTCGCGGTACACGCCGCCACGGAGGTTGAGTTCGGCGCCGAAGAGTTGGCTGCCGAGCGAAGCGGTCACGAATCCGCCGGTCAGGTCTGGCGAGGAGATGACTGCTGCGGCTTCGCTGCCGGTCGTGATGTCGATGTAGGGACGGGCGAGGACCGGGCCGGGCAGCGCCAGCCCCGCAGGCCGGAGCGAATGGCGCGGCAAGAACAGGATGTCCGTCTCGATAGCAATGGTGCGCGCGGCGTTGAGGCAGAGGCCGCCGGTCAGGCGAGCGCCGGGGTGGGCCTCAGTCTCGGCGAAACTGCCGCCGAACAGGATGACAGTCCCCGGTTGGCCGAGTGCTCCGGGTATAGGGTCACTCGCCGAGCCCTTGGTAATGAGTGGCGGCAAGCCGCGGTCTTTCAGCCACCAGTGGAGGTAAGAGCCGCCGACCCAGAAACCGTTCGTGACGGGATCGACGCTGAAGTCCAGGGTGCCGTCGGTCAGTTCGGGCGCCAGGGCGAGATCCGGCGGCACGACCTCGCTGGAGGGCGTTGACGGCGGCAGTGTGAGGGGCTCGGCGGGCTGGGCGCGTGCCAGGCCAACGCCTGCCAGAAGTGCCAGCACCGCACTGACGAATCCGGTTCGCATGACCTGACCGCCACAGAGATAGAGACCGATTCAGAATGTGTGGAAGGCCAGGCGTATAGCAATAATCTCGGTTGGAGGGAAGTTCAGTTTATCGGCTTGGGTGCGGCTCCAGATGTTGGCGAACGGCCGGCGTAAGCCGGCTGGTGGGCCAGCTGGCTTACGCCGGCCGTTCGCCAGGAACCGCCAACATCGCGAGCGGCACCGGCAAACTGGGTAGGCGACGGACTTCTCTTGCAAAAAAAACGAAGGAAGAGTATGGTCAGTTCCGTCAACCTTTCATGAACTGAGGAGCCTGGCGAGGCGGCAGAAGCCAGCCGCACAAGTATCGAACCAATTCGGCCCGCATGGGTCCCTAACAAGGATGTCTGGGAGGAACTATGGCGAACCGGAGGTGCCGTGGGTGTGGGGCCGATCGACTCGCGCTCTGTTTCGACCTCGGGCAAATGCCGCTGGCAGGGGGATTTCTCGCCAGCAAGGCGGCCATTGCATCGGAACAAACGTATCCCCTCGTCATCCATGTCTGTGAAGATTGCGGACTGATCCAGATCGTCGAGCCGGTCGATCCGGATATCCTCTTCCAGGATTATTCGTTCTCGTCGAGCACGATCGGCCCCCTGGTGACTCACTTCGAGCAGTATGCCGCGTGGCTCAAGAACCGGCTCGCACCGCGGACGGTCCTGGAGTTCGGCTGCAACGATGGTGTGCTGCTGGCCCCGCTTGCCAAACTCGGCGTGCAGGCCCACGGGATCGATATTTCGCAAAACATCACTGACATTGCCCGTGGCAAGGGGCTGTCGGTCCTTACCGGCTTCTTCGGGCGGGAACTGGCCGGCGAGGTTCGTGATCGCTTTGGGCGCATGGACGTCGTCACCGGCAGCAATTGCTTCGCTCATAATGCCGACCCCGCGAGCATCCTGGAGGCCAGCCGCGACGTGCTCGCGCCGAACGGGCACCTGTGTCTGGAGTTCATGTATGCCGGCGACCTCCTCGAACAGCTGCAATGGGATACGCTCTACCATGAACATTTGACGTTCTATTCTCTGGGTACACTATCGAAGCTGATGAGCCGGCATGGTTTCCACGTCACGCACGCCGAGCGTTTGCCGATGCACGGTGGCTCACTACGCATCGTGGCGGCCTTGGCACCCGAACCAGGGAGTGAAGGGCTCAAGGAGGTTCGCGCTTACGAGGAGCGCACCGGGCTGAACCGGCCCGAGACGTGGAAGGACTTCGGCACGCGCGCCAACCGCAAGATCGAGGTGGTGCGCGAGACGCTTGGCTCGCTGAGCCGCAAGCATCGCATCTGGGGTTACGGAGCCGCCGGGAAGGCAACCCTTTGGGTCAACGCCTGCAAGATGAATT
This sequence comes from Gemmataceae bacterium, assembly GCA_035637055.1. GTDB lineage: Bacteria > Planctomycetota > Planctomycetia > Gemmatales > Gemmataceae > DASPXY01. Next base: position 7,692 of record DASPXY010001681.1, read on the forward strand.
ATCTCGAAGCAATGGTGGATGCTTCGCCCTTGCGGGCCGGCAAGCTCATGCCCGGCACACATACCCCTATTGTGTTTCCGGACGAACTGAAAAAGCGCGCACCTGATTACGTGTTCATCAGTGCGTGGAACTATGCGGACGTGATCCGGAGCAAGGAGAAGTGGTATCCGGGCATTTGGGTGAGCCCGCTTCCTGAGCTCAAGTTCGTTTGAGACACAATGTCCGCCCGCTCATCATCCCACGGAGGGGGAGTCCGTGCCACGACTTGAAAAGGGGCGCGTGCTGGTGCTCGGTGGGCAGGGAATGCTTGGCCATGTCGTAGTTGATCGCCTCCGCGACTCCGGGATGGCCGACGTAGTGTGGACCACGCGAGGCGCGGGAGAGGGCGCGCTCCGATTCAATGTCCTGGACGGCCCCGCCCGACTCCGCCAGGTCATCGAGCAAGCTGGCCCGCCACGTTGGATTGTCAATTGCATTGCCGTCCTGCAATCCCAGATCGACGAACGCAATCCGGACTCGGTTCGCCTCGCCGAGCGGATCAATACCGAGTTCCCGCTGCACTTGGCGACCATCGCTGCCGAGGTGGGGGCGTCGATTCTCCACATCTCGACAGATGCCGTGTTTCCGCCTGGGGCGGGGCGCTGTGCCGAACGCACCCCGCCGGGCCCAGCCAACGTCTACGCGCGGACCAAGCTCCACGGTGAGATTGTCGCTGACAATGTGCTCAACCTGCGCTGTTCCATTGTCGGCCCGGATCCCTGGCATCGCCGCGGCCTGATTGAATGGCTCCGATCGAGGCCCGCGGGATCCAGAGTTCCCGGATTCACCAATCAACAATGGGTGGGCGCAACGACCTATCAGGTCGCCGAACTATGCCGTGTGCTGATTACCGAGGGATTCTTCGAGGAAGCCGTCCGCGAGGGGCCTGTGCATCACTTTTGCCCCTGTGAGCCGGTTTCCAAGTACGAGTTATTGCGTCAGGCGGTGATGGCATTGCATGCGGACGTCGAGGTTCTGCCCACGGTAAGCGAGCAGCAGGTGACTCGGCAACTCGATACTAACTATCGAGCCATCACCGCGAGGTTTCCGAAATATGGGCGACTCGATGCGGCTCTCGCGGCGCTGACGCCACGGCCGCGCGAGCAAGCCGCCTAACTCTTCTCCCCTCTCCCGCAAGGGGAGAGGGGAGACAAACCATTGAACGGGCGGCCGTGTTCCCGTGCGGCTGCCAGGACTCTGTGTACGAAAGGTGAAGACCATGAAGAAGCGACTTGCGATCATCCTCGGGATCCGCCCCGACGTCATCCGCGCGAGCCTGGTCCTCAACCGGATCCGCGCCATGAAGGAGTACGACGTCCAGTTCATCTGGTCCGGACAGCACTACTCCGACAACCTCAAGGATATCTTCTTCCGCGAACTCGCCGTCGCGCCTCCCGACGTCGAACTCGGAGCGAAAGGCTCGACCGACGCGGAAATCGTTGCCTCCGTTGTCAGCAAGCTTTTTCCGGTCCTGGAGAACATGAAACCGGAGGCCGCGGTCTTCCTTGGCGATACCAACACCGTCATGGGCTGTCTCGCCGCAGCACAACTCAATATCCCCATTGTCCACATCGAAGGGTGCATGCGCTCCTACGATTGGCGCATGCCGGAGGAGAAATACCGCTCCACCATCGACCACCTCTCCGATGTCATTTACACCTATTTCGACGAGTACAAGGCCCAGGGCGTTGCCGAAGGTTTGAACCCGAAGAACATCGTCGTTATCCAGAATTTGATTGTCGATGTCATGCAGGCTTACTACTTCGACAAGAAGAAATCCTATGACGAGCTGGCCACGACTACATTCTTTCAGCAGCGCGGCCTGGAGCGCGGACAGTATTATTTGATGACCTGTCATCGCCGCGAAAACGTGGAGCGACGTGAGCCGTTAGCCGCCGTCCTCGACTTGCTCCGGCAGACCGACCGCAAGGTCTACTTCGCCGCCAGTTACCGGACCCAGGCCTGTCTGAAGCGCTTCGACCTCAAACTCCCGGCCAACGTCATCATGGTGGATCCGATCGGTTACACTGAAATGCTGGTGTTGATGGCAAACTCGCGTGCCCTCGTCACGGACTCCGGTACTGTGGTCGAGGAAACGGCGGTGATGCAAGTGCCGTCGTTGCAAATGCGCAAGGCGACGGAGCGGCCACAGGTTTATGATTGCCATTCGAGCGTGAAGTTCGACCCCGACCGGCCACACGCCTACCCTGCGGAGAAGGTCTTCGCCAAGTTGGAGAAGTTGTACGGCAAGCGCTGGGACCACAAGTTGGGCGATGGCAAGGCGTCGGAGCGGTTGGTCGCTGATCTCGTCCGCCGCTTGCAGACCGATGGTTTCCGGGGCCACAAGCCCGAGCACTACCATCTGAACATTTCGCGGTCCTACCGTGAGGACGGACTGTAACAGCCTCGAACAACCCCAAGCCCACGGGCCGCGGCCCGTGGGCTTCCTCAGGACGTCTGGAGGGCGCAGGTGTGAACGAGCGCGACGGGCGGCCGGGCCTGGCTGTCGTCATTCCGATGTTCAACGAGGAGGCCGGCGCCGAACGCTGTATTCAGGCGGTCACGGCCGTGCTGCGAAAAAGCGACCGGCGCTGCGGCCTCATTGTGGTCGAGGACGGCAGTCGCGACCGGACCCTGGACATCCTCGAACGGTTGCTCCGCGAAGGTGCCCCGTTCACACTTGTTCCGCACGGCTGCAACCGCGGCTATGGTGCGGGGCTGAAAACCGGAGCCACCGAGGCGCGCCGGCAAGGGTATGAGTATGTCCTGTTCATGGACAGCGATCTGACCAATCCCCCCGAACACATCGAACACTTTTTCGCGCCGGTGGGCCGCGGCATCGACGTGATCAAGGGTTGTCGGTATGTGGCGGGCGGCGAAGTCGTGGGAGTGCCGTTCAAGCGCTACATCATCTCGTACCTCGGCAATCTCATCGTCCGCCCGCTCTTCGGAGTGGGCATTCGTGACGCAACCAATGGTTTTCGTTGCCTTAAAACCGACATCTTCCTCGCCATGCCGCTCACCGAGCGCGGCTTCGCAATTATCATGGAGGAACTGTACTGGGGCAAGCGGTTTCGTTGTACTTTCGCCAACGTCCCGACGACGCTCTACACTCGCTCCGACAGCTTGCGCGGCACTTCGTTCAGTTACAAGCCCTCCACCTTCTACCGCTATCTCCGCTATGCCTTCCGGGCCGCGGCGCTCTCGATCCCGTTCTTCGGCTGGCGGAAGTGCCGGCGCCCGCTTCCGCCGAGTGATGCGGGTAGCTCGACCTTGGCGGATGCAGCCTGATCGTGTATCCTCCGCTTGGTGGCTGCGATTTGCCAGGCGGAGCAAGCAATGACAACGTCACACTTCGATACGGTCATTATCGGCGGCGGCATCGTGGGTATGGCGACTGCCCGGGAGTTGGCGGTTCGCGCGCCCGGGTTGTCGGTGGTTGTCCTCGAAGCCGAGAACCGAGTCGCGGCCCACCAGAGCGGCAACAACAGCGGCGTGATCCACTCCGGCCTCTACTACAAGCCCGGTTCTTTCAAGGCGCGGTTCTGCGTCGAGGGTCGGGAAGCCATGTATCGCTTCTGCAGCGAGCACGGCATTGCTCACGAACAGTGTGGCAAGGTGGTGGTGGCGACGCGCGACGACGAAATCCCAGGGTTGGAGGAGTTGGAGCGACGCGGCCGAGCCAATGGGCTACAGGGGCTGCGTCGCCTCGGCGCGGAGGAGATCCGCGAGTATGAACCACACGTCCGCGGCTTGGCAGGGCTGCTCGTTCGGGAGACCGGCATCGCCGATTATCCTGGGGTAACGCGCACCCTCGCCGGTTTGCTCCAGGACGCCGACGGCACCGTCCTGCTTGGCGCCCGGGTCTTCGGCTGCCACCGCCGCAGCGGAGAGATTGTCCTGGAGACGACCCGCGGCGACATTGCTTGCCGATTTCTGATCAACTGTGCCGGCCTGCAGTCGGATCGCATGGCGCGCCTGTGCGGACTCCAGCCGGGCCTGCAAATCACTCCGTTCCGGGGCGAGTATTACGAACTCGTACCGGAGCGAGCCACCCTCGTTCGCAACCTGATTTACCCAGTCCCAGACCCGCGGTTCCCCTTCCTCGGTGTTCACTTCACGCGAATGGCGCTCGGCGGCGTCGAAGCCGGCCCGAACGCGGTGCTGGCTCTGGAGCGCGAGGGATATAGTTGGTGGCGGTTCTCACTGCGCGACGTCCTGCAGATGGCCAGTTACCGCGGCTTCTGGCGCATGGTCGGCCGCTACTGGAAGACCGGTATGGCCGAACTCTACCGTTCACTGAGTAAGCGTGCCTTCCTCCGTGCCCTGCAGACCCTCATCCCTGAGCTGCGTCTCGAAGACATCCACCCCGCCGGGGCCGGCGTCCGGGCCCAGGCCCTCTTGCCCGACGGTACGCTTGCCGACGACTTCCGCATCCTCACAGCGGCGCGCATGGTCCACGTGCTGAACGCGCCGTCTCCCGCCGCCACCGCGTCGCTTCGCATCGGTCGAGCCATCGTGGACATGGTGGCGGCCCACGCCGACTGTCCTTCGTCTCGTCTCTCAGGTCTGCGTGCGATCCCGGCTGCAGGGTAGCAGTGCTCGCTCTCGAAGCGAGGACTGACCGACCCGAATTGCCCACCCTCCCCAGAGGTTGTCCGCCGTCCGCTTGCTCCAAGTAGCTGCAGCGCCAACCTCTTTCCAGGGCGAACAGCGCCTCCCGATGCGAACTCGTCCTCGACCTGAAGGTCGGTGAACGAGGGGCTGACCGCACCGGGGATATCGAAGTCTACATCAATTGTGGAACATGACGCATGCTTCGAGCAGGCAGTCCGGCTTCTTGTCCTTCGGGATCGCGTCGTCATGCTTCTTCAGGATGTCCCAGGCCCAATCCGGCACCCCTTCGCGGGGTTGTTGAATCGCGAGTTTCACGAGCACTTCGGTCTCTTTCTCGAGTTGGGAATCGTTCTCGTGCAGCGTATAGATCGTGCAGCCCGCGAAGCCATGCTTCCTCGCGAGCTCCTCGAAATAGGCCCGCGGGAACAGCCATTTGTCATCCAGTTGCCTGTAAATGGGAGCGGATTTGTCGGTTCCAAGCCGGACATTGATATCGTTGATCATGGCCTGGAAGAAATGCCGGGCTTGCGGCGTGAGGGAGTCGGCGCTGGGGTGGTTGAGGATGTCCAGGTAGGCGTCGCGCAACTCGACAAAGCCTTCCTGAAACGGCTCGAAGAAGATGGCCTGGCCGCCCTTTTTCAGGATCTTCGCACAGCCAGCGATGGCGAGTTCCGGGCACAACAAGTGGTGCAGGATCGCGGCACCAACCACCAGGTCAAACGTCCCCGACTGGAAGTCGAGCTCCTCGGCGTTCAGTTGCAGCAAATAGCATTGCCGCGCCAGCCCCTTCCCAAGCAACGCCTGCTTGAGCAGGACCATGATTTCCAGGCTCAGGTCGGTCCCGAGCACTTCGGCGTCGGGACAGAGTTCCAGTAGTGGGATGATCGTGTTCCCACTCCCGGAGCCAATGTCCAGGATCTTGAGCCCCTTGCTCTTGGGCCCGTCCAGGTTCAACCTGCTGAACGCAGTCGTCAAGAGCCATTTGTGGAAATCGAAGTGGTCATACTTCGTGGAGTAGGTCTCCGCGTATTCGAGGAACTGTGGCTGGATATACTGCCGCACCACTGCCGGGTCGTAACGTGGCGAGAAGATCCCGCGCACCCTGTCGCCCCCCTCATCCCCCATGTCAACTACTTCCGGATTGTAGTGGAAGCGAGCCTGGATCGCGGACGTTGGGCGGTGGAGAAAAGGGACAAGTCGGCGCAGACCACGAGTGAAGCGACGGTAGAAGCGCGTGGCAGCGTTCTCGACTCGAGCCGCGGCGGTTGACGTCATCACCGACCTCCAATTCAGAATCCATGCAGAACGGCTTCGCACGACTCCGTCGAGACCACGATCCTCACGACGGATAGCCCGGACACCATATACTGTCGGACGAACCGCGCAGCAAGGTGAAGTGAATTGCCGCCTGAAGGAACCAGGAGGGTTTTGAGATCCAGTTGACAGCCGCGTGCGCGGGCGATATATCGCTGCTCTCGACGGAAGACAGGGGGATGGGGCGAAGGTCGCACAGGCTTGCTGCTTTGGGCGAACCGAGAGCGATACCCGCCAGAAAGGACGGTTGGTGAACATGGCAATGCCCTCGGAGGTCCAGACGCCCGGCCGCGAGCGATACACCGTGCGGCGGGCCATGGTGTTGGGATCCTGGATCGTACCCTTCCTCCTATTTGCAGCTCCTCTGCTATTGCTTTCCCAGAAGCCTCCCCCTTTCGGATCCGAGTTGCTCCTCGACATGGAGGTGGGCGATGCCAGCATGTCCCCTACAGGATTCATCGAGATCTACGTCAATGACACGGCGCAGGAGCCTTTGCGCCAAGTGTCTCTGCCTGCCAAGAGGCGTAACTATCGGTTCAACCTGGCGGGCTTCCAGGATATCCGATTCCTGCGTTTGGACCCGACGAACTTCCCCGACATCCCCGTGCGGCTCTATGGCTTGCGGATCGTTGGACAAGGGGAAACACTGTGCCGGTTCAGTGCCGCGGACCTCTCCCGATGGTGGACCAACTGTGAACAAGCGTCCCTCGAGGGGGACGCCCTGGTGTTGCGTGCTTCCCATCGCGATCCCATCTTGAACGCTACCTTTGGGGCCATCGAATTGCCAGCGGAGCCAGATGGGACGCTCTGGACGGCCCTCTGGCGGCGCTTGTTCGGGGAAACGGGAAGGCCGCAGCTGGTTCTGGTCTTGACATTGGCTCTTGGCCTGGTCGTATGTCTTGGCGTACTGGGGCGAAGCGGGTGGCCGGCAGCCCTCATCGTCGGCGCCTCGATCCCCCTGACGTGGGGAACCCTAACCCTGGTGGGGAAGTTAGGCAGTCGGCCCCCCGTGCCGACTGCCGCTGTTGGATACGCCTGCTTCGCCGGGTATGGAACCTCTCTCCATATGTTGGAGGTCGCCCTGCTGATACTGGTGCCGGGGCTTGCTGCTCTGCTCTACCTTGGAGGGCGGCGATTGTTCTGTGGCCCCACTCTTGTCTGGCCTGAACCAGATCCGAGCGTGGGCGACCAGCCGCGGAGGCGACGACTCGGGCACCTTACCATACTCCTGGTGGTGGTCGGGGTTGCTGGGTATTTCTTCCCTAATCTGGCCCTCCGGGAAGGGATCCTCGCGCCGTCCGGGGGCGGGTGGGACGGTGACAACATTTTGGTGTGGCAACACCTCATTCAGACGGGCGCGCGTCCCTATCGCGATTTCTGGTACCCTTACAGCGGCCACGGCGTACGGCTGTTGCCATTCCCGTGCGGTGAGATGCTGACCGCAGCACACCAGACGGCCGTCTTTGTCGTCCTGCTCTTGGCCGTTTACCTCGGCACAGGCAAGGCGCTCGGCCGGACTCTGGCGATCTTCGGGACCGCCTTCGGCCTTTCCGTATGCGGTTTCTGTGCCGCGCCCGAGCGCTACGGGTTGCTCGCCAACGTCATCCTGTCGTACGTCGCCATTGACCAGCAACAGCGGAAGTGGCAATGGGCACACGTGCTCTTCTGGATCGCCCTCATTCATGCGGGCGTGATGGAGCCTGCCAGTGTGATTTACGCGGGGATCCCGCTTGGGATGACGGTGCTCGCGGAGGCAGTCAGCGGCGGTGCGGCCTTCTGGCGTGGGCTTCCCGGTCGTCTTGGGCGGGAACTGGCTGTGCCGCTCGGGGTGTTCGCCGCCATTGCTGCCTCCCTGGCAGCAAGGGGCCAGTTGAGGGGTTTCCTGGACTTTATGCTAAGCCTCCGCACCATGGCGGCCTACGGGGCGTCGCCCTTCGACCTGTCCCTCTGGCTGGGCTGGGGCTCGGCCGTCGAGTCGTTCGCCATGTGGTCGGCGGTCGTGCTCACGGCACTCGGCCTTGGGTGCGTGGTGGGGTGGCCGACACGCGAGCAACCGATCAGCAAGGGAGTGTTGCTCCTGGGGTTGACGAGTGCGTTCATGCTGCTCAAGCAATTTGTGCGACCGCACATCGGCGAGCAGATGCTCATCCTACCCACCGTGGGTATCGCCCTGTACTTGTTCGGCGGCCTGCGCCAGTGTACCGCTTTGCAGCGCTGTGCGGTGTACGGCATCGGCGGCGTACTGCTGGCCCTTGGCTTCGCAAGTCACACCATTGAACGTGTCGCCGGCCACGTCGCCCACTTCGGGTCGCGTCTCACGGGCTCGCTGCCGTCTCTTGCCATGAGCCACCAGGAGCGGAAAGCACTGGTCAAAGAGCGATTCGCACCGGAGCACTTCCGGCTTTCCAAGGGGCACCAGGCTGTTGTCCGCACCCTGACAGAAAGGTTCGCCCGCGAAGGGAAACAGCCGTTCTTCGTACTCTCCGATGACCCTGTCTTCTACTTGCTCCTGGGGACGCGCCCGTACTTCCACGTCAACTTCTACAATGCCTGTCCCATCGAAGAACAGCAGCACATGCTTCGCCTCCTCGACAAAACGCCGCCCACCGTCGTCGTGTGGCGGCCCTCCGATGTGGGGATGGACCATGTTCCCCCGGTCGTGCGCGCACCGTTGGTCTTCGACCACGTCATCCGAAACTATGTGCCACTGACGACTCATGGTCAGTTCGAGCTACTGCGGCGCCGCCTTCCCGGCGAAGCGGTGGCCCTGGACTTCTGGATGACGCGGTTGGGCAGCACCGTGAACCTCGGCCACATCCCGCGCTTCTCCAGTATCCGCCGCTTCCAGAAGGTGGCGCCAGATTCGGACAGGGCGTGCGAGTTCCTGAGTATCTGGGTGGCGGATCCCGCGGCCCTGGCGATGTCGCCGCCGCCCGGACAGCTCCCCACGATTCCTGTAATCACGCCGTGTTACCACCCCACGGGCCGACCACTCGGCATCCCCGTTGAGGCTGGTGGGAAACACTTCACGATTGCGTTGTACGTGGTCCCCGGCCAGGTGGACTATCACGTGCGGCTTGACCGGGTATGGTTCTGGCGAGCGCTTCAGGAAGCCGGGCTCTCCCCGAAGATCGGAAATGTCGAGCGCGGCGTCGAAGTGAAGGTAATCCGTCGCGCCCGGCGAGACGATATCTTGTATTGAGGAAGCACACAGAGGCCGCCTGGTAGGGTATGGCGCTCTACTGCGAATCCCAGAGCAGTTAGCGCGCCTGTCAGGATCAGTCCGCGAGGGATGGGTATGGTCTTCAGTTCACTCGTCTTCTTGCTCCTCTTTCTACCGGTGACCGTGGCGCTGTATTACCTCAGCCAGACGCGCTACCGGAACGTGCTCCTCTGCACGGCGAGCGTGTTTTTCTACTTAACCGGTAGCGGTATTCAGATCTTGCTGCTCTTGCTGACCGCCGCAGTGGACTACGTCATCGGCTGGCGCGTCTATCAATCGCGCTACAAGAAGGCATGGCTCCTGCTCTCTTTGACGTTCAACATCGGCTTCCTCGCTTACTTCAAGTACGCCAACTTTCTGATCGACAACTGGAACGGCCTGGTCGAATGGTTCAATGTGCCGCTGTTACAGATCAAGGGGTGGAAGGAGATCGTGCTGCCACTCGGCATCTCGTTCTACACCTTCGAGACAATGGCATACGTCATCGACATCTACATGGGTCGGCAGAAACCGGCGCGGACCATCCTCGACTATGCGATGTACATTACGATGTTTCCGCACCTGATCGCCGGGCCGATTTATCGCTTCAAGGAGATCCACCACGAGATCGACCCCGAGGCGCGGAGCAAGGCGAACAATGTAGACCAGATGTTCTACGGGCTCTATGTGTTCTGCCTTGGTCTGGGGAAGAAGATCTTTTTCGCCAACGTGCTCGGTCAGGTGGCAGACTACTGCTTCGGGACACAAACCACGCCCGGTCTGATAGCGCCGTCCTTTCAAGAGGCGTGGATCGGGGCGCTGGCCTACACGTTCCAGATCTACTTCGACTTCTCCGGCTACTCGGACATGGCGATCGGGTTGGGGATGATCTTTGGCTTTCATTTCCCGCAGAACTTCGATAGGCCCTACACCGCGAGTTCGATCACAGACTTCTGGCGGCGCTGGCACATGACGTTATCGCGCTGGTTCCGCGACTACCTTTACATCCCCCTGGGTGGCAATCGCGGCAGCCGCCTGCAGACCGTCCGCAACCTGATGATCGTATTTCTGCTCTGCGGTCTGTGGCACGGGGCCAAGTGGACGTTCGTTTTGTGGGGAATGTATCATGGGTTATTGCTGATCCTGGAACGGGGGCCGCTAGGAAGCGTTCTCGAACGCATGCCAAGAGTGGCGGCGCAGGCGTATACGTTCCTGCTCACGGTAGTTGGCTGGGTACTCTTCCGTGCGGAGACTCTCGGGCAGATCGGAACCTATTTGAAGGCGATGTTCTCACCCCTGGCGGGGACAGTGACCACGTTCCAGTTCTACCACCTGACGCGCAGGGATACAGAGTTCATGATCGCTTTCTGCTTCGCATTCCTGGCGCTGATCCGTTTCGATGTTGGCGGTATCAGCGTGCGCTGGCCGCGCTTTGCCGCGGTCCTCCAGGCTGGGTTGGTTTGCTGTGTGGCAGCCTTCACGATGGGTAGCCTGGCCACAGGCACGTTTAACCCCTTCATCTATTTCAGGTTCTAAACATGGGTGCGAACTCTGGAATGACCACACGACTGAAACAGGCGTTCCTCCTCGTGATGCTCGCTCTGAGTTTCCTCCCGGTGCTGGCGATGCTTCTCGGCGTGCGTGTAAAGGTGGATCTGCGCCAGGAAAATCGCAAGCTGGCCGAACTGCCGAAACTCAGGTTGCCGCGCGTCCTCGACGCGAAGTACTTCACCGAGTTCGAGAAGTATTTCAACGACCATTTCGGTTTGCGCGAGTGGGTCATCAAGAACAAACAAGAGTTCGATTGGCTCGCGTACCATCGCGTTCGCCCAGACTTACTTTGCGGCCCGGGCAGGTTCATCGAATACAAGTTCATCGCCGAGCGCTATGTGCCTGACCTGTCCAAGGCCTACCCCAAGCAGTACATGGTCGATATCTTCACCGAACTGTATGAGCGCTTCAAGAAGATGGGCATCAAGATGTTGTTCGTCCTCTATCCAAACAAACCGCTCATCTATCCGGAAAGGATGCCGAGCTACTGGCCGATCGAGACCGACATGGCCAAACTCCCGTTCTACCAGGCGGTTGAAGAGATACGGAAAAAGGGGGTTCCGATCCTGGTGTTCGCGCCGGACTTCCTCAAGATGAAGGACCATGAGCAGGTCTTCACCGACGTCGAGGAGAACCATTGCACACCAGTAGCCCTGTTTCATTCCATGAAGCGCATTCTGGCAACGCTTGGCAAGATGACCGGCACCACCGTGGCAACGCCCGAGGATTTCCCGAAGACGTATTCGCCGCGAATCGCTGGCGGGCAGCACTATCGACTTGCCCACCATGTCAACACCAACTACCCAACGCCTCCTCCCTGGCTAAAAGTGGAAGTAGGTCAGGGTGGGGGGAGCCGGTACTTCTACAAGAATCCAGAGCGGGCGACCTTGCCCTCCACGACGATTTTCACCGATAGCTTCCTGCAAACGCTCGCTAACGAATTCGGGACTGTGTTTCTCCCTTATTTCCAGGAACTGTGCATCGACTATACCACATTTTCGCCGGATTCGATCAATCCGCGGACGCGCCTTGTTGTGGTCAGTATGAGCGACCAGAGTGTCGAGTCGCATATCCACTACTACAAAAGGTTCCTCGATCGTATGAAGTGACCGCGTCGTGGAACAGCGCCGGATTGGCGGATCGTGTTTCCACCGGAGCAAAAAGGATTCAGGAGAAATCGGATGACCAGCAAGCCAGACATGGGGGCGAAAGCCACTCCCCGACTAATCAAGGGTGGGCTGGCCACGGACGACCGCGGTGAGGTCGGCTTCGTGAACGAGTTCAACTTCGAGGGTGTGAAACGCTTTTATGCCGTTGCGAACCACCACCGCGGCTTCGTGCGTGCCTGGCACGGACACCGCCGCGAAGCCAAGTACGCGACGGTGGTGTCCGGCTCGATGCTGGTCTGCTGTGTGGAGATTGATAACTGGGACAATCCCTCCCCCGACCTGCAGATCCACCGCTTTGTCCTGAGCGCAAAGGCCCCTACTGTGCTCTACATCCCGGCTGGGTTCGCGAACGGGTTCATGTCGCTGACCGAGGATGCCAAAATCCTCTTCTATTCGACCTCGACGCTTGCGGAATCGCTGAACGATGACATTCGCTTCCCGGCACGGAAATGGAACCCCTGGCAGGTGGAGGAGCGCTAGACCATGTCCGAATTATCAATCCTGATTCCCTGTTTCAACGACGAGAAAGTGCTGCGCGGCACCATCGACAAACTTCATGATACCGTCACGCACTCGTCTTTGAATGTCGAGACACTAATCGTTGACGACGAAAGTACGGATGAGACGCTGACCGTCGCCAAGGAACTCATCAGTGAGTATCCCGCGTTGCACATTCGCGTGTTTGCGCGGAAGCGGCGGCGCCGGGGCTTCGGGGGCCTGATCCGCTTCGGCATGGCCTACGCCAGTGGACCATACTGTGCGATCCTCTCGTCGGATGGCAACGATCCGGTCGAACTGCTGCCCACGTTCCTCAACAAGTTGCGCGCAGGGGCACAACTGGTACAATGCTCCCGCTACAACTCCAAGGAGGATGCGAAGACTGTCTCGCTCCGGTATCGCATCTATCAGCGTCTCTACCGCACAGCGATCCGCGTCCTGCTCGGCAAGAAGATCAAGGATAGTACCTACGGCTTCCGGGCATTCAATCGCAATTACGTTCAGGCCCTCGGTACGTCGGGCAACCGGTTCAATGTTTGCCCCGAGATGACGTTCAAGGTATTGCTCAGCGGCGGCTCGATCGAATACGTGCCCGGCAAACAAGCAAGCCCGCGCCGCGGCGGGTCGCAAAAGTTCCGGCTGCCGTTCGAGGTCGTGGGCTATGCCAGTGTGCTCTTCCGGGCCGCCATGTACCGGGTCGGCCTCCCGTGGTTTTAACAAGAAAAGCAGTGTGGTACAGGCAATCCGCCTGTACCACAACTAGAGGGATGGTGCTGCATGAAGAGGATCCTCGTGGTCGGGGGGGCCGGCTACATCGGGGGCTATGTCACGGATCGACTCCTCCAGGCCGGTTATCCAGTTCGCGTCTACGACAACCTCTTATACGAGGAGAAATACCTTAAAGAGGTGGATTTCGTCCGCGGTGATGTGTTGGACAAGGAGCGGTTGCGGCCGCACCTGAGCTGGGCCGACGCCGTCGTCTGGCTGGCCGCACTTGTTGGCGACGGTGCCTGCGCACTCAACCCAACCATGACCGAGGCCATCAACCACGATATCCTCAAGTGGGTCGTCCGTGTGTTCGACCGTCGGCTCGTGTTCATGTCCACATGCTCGGTCTACGGTGCCCAGGATGGCATCCTGAACGAGGACTCGCCTGTCAATCCGCTGTCGCTCTATGCCAAGACCAAGGTTGAGGCCGAGAAGGTGGTCGCTCCGGCCAATGCCATCACGTTCCGCCTGGGCACCATTTTTGGCGTGGGGGATCGGTTCTCGCGCCTGCGGCTCGACCTCGTTGTGAACCTCCTGACGGTCAAGGCATGCCTGTATCGGCGCATGAGCGTCTACGGCGGCGCTCAGTACCGCCCACTCCTGCACGTCAAGGATGTGGCGGAGGCCATTGTGCCAAATATCGAAACGACACACCGCGGAGTCTACAACCTCCTGGTGACCAATATGACCATCCTGGACGCTGCGCAGCAGATCACCCAGCTGATCCCAGGCGTCAAGATCGAGACGACCGAGTTGCAATTCCAGGACGCGCGCAACTATCGTGTCTCGGGCGAAAAGGCGCGGGCCGCCTTCGGCTTCCAACCCAAGTTGACCGTCCTCGACGGCATCCGCGAGATCAAGACCCTGACGGAAGAGGGCCGCATCTCCGATATCTATAACACTCGGTATTCCAACGCAGAGTATCTCCGCCCCCTCCTCAAGCGTGATATCTCGCCACTGGGCTATGAGGTGGTTCCCGACTTCCAGGATCGCAGAGCGGCATAATTCTTGCCTGTCCATGACCGGCCCCGAGGCCACGGGTTCTATCCTGCGGCTCCGGGGCCGGTTTGCTTTTCCTGTTGCCCCTGCGGGTAAGATGACCCACCCCGGTTGAGCACTGCTTCCAAGTTGAACAGATTAGGGAGGAGTTGGGAAGTGGAGCAACGGTGGTTGCCTCCAAGTCATTATCCTCGGTCACACTTTTCCTATCGCTTCGTTTTACGCTGGCCGATACTCAAAAGGGTGGCTCGTCTCATTCTCTTCTCATGTTCCCCCGGGCTGGCCAAATGGAAATCACGAGCGAGCGCTATTATCCGTGGATCTACAACCCGGCGCTGATGCCGTTCGAGCCGTTCATCTCCTACGAGCACTGGCACCGCTACCGCTACGCCGCCGCCTTCGTCGCCGGCAAGGCGGTCCTCGACATCGCCTCCGGCGAGGGCTACGGCAGCGCCTTCCTCGCCCAGCACGCCGCCTCCGTCGTCGGCG
>DASPXY010001682.1:0-11368 GCA_035637055.1 Gemmataceae bacterium
TAGAGTGAGACGGCGGTTGACACTTCGGCGTTGTCGGTGCCGGCTTTCCGCGATGGTAACTTATTACTCCCTGGCCACTTACGGCTGAAGATACCTGGGAGCAAAGTGTCAACTTCCGCCCCCTCGGAGTGAGACGATGCCCCTTTCTGAGAAAGCCGTAGTGCTTGGGTCGCCGCTTTCTCAGCCGAGGTTCGTACCGGTCGGGTCGATCGGCGACTCGATGGCTGGCGACGGCATCCAGGAGTTGTTGGGAGAGTCGACTGCGGAAGGCAGGGTTCTGTTCGCCTTGGAGAGCAATCACCGGCTGGAAGGCCTCCAGCGTCTGCATGGCTCCCTGAAAGCTGATCGAACGGGGGTCCAGACCGTGGTTGCTGGCGGCTTGGGCGCTGAGCGTGCGGCTCAGATGGTACGCCAGGAGGTGCGTCCAGATCTCCTTGCGCACCAGTTCCGGCGTCTGGCACCGCAACACGTCCATCTGCAGCGTTCGCTTTAGTGATCTCATACACGTTCCAGTTGGGACTGTCCGTTTTCTGGAGGGCGAGGCTCCCGCCGAGCCCCTCTCCTTACCGGCTCGGCGGGAGCCTCGCCCTCCAGAAACCGGACACTCTCCACCGGACCGTGTCTCAGATCCAACTCCTTGTCCAGCCAGTCGATGAAGCTGAAGTCGAAGCGTGCCGCCCACACCGGGAAGAAGCACAGGAAGAACTGCTCGAAGAACTCCTTCAGCAGTACCTTCAACCGTTGGTCATGATCTTCACTGTCGGCGCCCGACATGGTCATTTCTCCCACAACCGAGAGCTTCCGGAAAGCACTGGGATTCACCTCGCTGCGCGAGTGACATCATCCTGCGGTTCGTAGCCGAGCAGGCGGCGCGTGCGCTCAATGTCCCAGCGCATCCCCGTGTTCGCCGACATCCCATTGACCACCACGAACAGTGCCGGCAATTCGGCCAAGATGCAGCGGTCCATCAGATAGCAATAATCACGATTGGAGAGCCACATCAGGCGAAACCACGTATCGCGGTCGGGCGTAATATCCTGCGGCCGGTTCTCGCCGGGCTGCACCCAGCCAATGCGCACGGCGATCACCGAGAGGCGGTGCGCATCGGCGAAACATTTCCCCAAGCGCTCGCCGAACAGTTTCGCCGACCCGTACGGCGTGCTGTCGCGCGCCTCGCCCCGGACCGTGTAGCGTGTCCCTGGCCGCGGTGGCAGGTCGGTGGTGAGCAGCGCCGGCTCGGGGTCGTCCTTGTAGCCGCCCATGACGTGGTTCGAGCTGGCGTAGACCACGCGCCGCACGCCCATCAGCGTCGCCGCCTGGAACACGTTCGCTACCGCATCGACGTTCGGGGCGATCAGGTTCGGCCAGGTCTGTTGCGCCGTCGGGTCGGCGGCCAGGTGAACCACGACATCGACACCGCGGAAGCGATCGAGCCAGGTCTGATCCCATTGACTCAGGTCGGCACGATCAATGTGGCTATCGCCGCCAGGGTTGATATCCAGCAAGCACAGCGGATACCGGCCCGCCAGGTGATGCCGCAGTTTGGTGCCGAGGTTCCCGGCTGCCCCGGTGATCAGTACGGTCTTGTCTGCCATCACAACGCCCCTCTCGCCTCGGCACGCAGCTGACGGGCTGCCTCTGCCAACGCCTTCAGCTTCGCGTACGGCTCATCGAGCGGGATCGGATTGACGCCGCTGGGCGCAAAGCCGCAATCCGGGTTCAGCGTCAGCCGCGCCGCCGACACGTACCAGAGGGCTTCCCAGACGCGGGCGACGATGCGCTCGGGAGGTTCCAGTTCCGGGCAACGCACGTCCACGCAGCCAAATCCGAGCCGCAGCCGCGCCGGCAACTTCGCCAGCACCCCGCAAGACCCCGCCTGCGGCATCGCGAATTCCAGCGCTAACTCGTCCACCTCCGCCCGGCACAGCGCGTCCCAGATGATACCGAAATCGCCCTGGGCGTCGCTGCGGCGCTCGATGTTGCCACGACAGACGTGCAGCGCCACATACGCGCCTTGTTGCCGCAACGGTCCCGCCAAACGATTGACGCTATCGATCCCCAGCGCCAACTCGGCGCCGACGTCGGCGAACTGGCCCGTGCCCCAGTGGCCGCTCTGCTGCTCACGATACTTAGGATCGACAAAGTAGCCGAGCATCGGGTCGTCGAACTGGATGCAATCGGCCCCCAACCGCAAGAGGTCGTCCGCCTCCTCCAGTAACACTCCCTCGACGGCGCGCAGGAAGTGTTCGCGTGTCGGGTAAATAGCGGCGGAGTGTTCCGGCGAGTAGAAGCGGCGCAGGATGACATAGGCGCTGGGCAACGTAACCTTGATCGCCCTTTGAGTGTGTTGGCGCAGGAACCGGACCCCCTCGGCAACGATCGGCGCCCGGCGGCGCAGCGGCCCCACCGCAGCCGGCCACAAGCGCGTCCGCCCTGGAATGAGGTCCGGCTTGAACCCATCGACGCGCTCGTAGAAGACCTGGAAATAGCCCTCGCGCCGCCATTCGCCATCCGTGATGATGTCAATGCCGGCGGTTTCCTGCAGCGCCACCGCGAACGGCACGGCCTGGTCGCAAGCGTGCTGCCACTCTGCCGCGGTGAGGCGGCCCGCGACGTACTCCGCCAGCAGGTCGAGCAGCCACGCCGGCCGCGGCAGGCTGCCGATGACGGCCGTCGGGAACAGGGGCAGGCTTTGCAGGAAGTTGTTCATGACTCTGTGCCCGCTTGCGGGTTAGCGTGGGGTGAGGAAGCTACGCCTGCTAACCCGCAAGCGGGACAAGCAGAACGTCTTCCGCCTACTATACAGACGTCCCAACATCGCGGCGGTAGTTCTCCCTCGCCGGATCGTTGCGGTCGCGCCAACCGGCAGAGTTTGCCCAGCCCGAGGGGTCGCGGGGGGCGATTTCGTGCGTGACCTTCCTTTACCGACCCTGTACCATGAAAGAGAACAAGGAAACAGCAGCGCCGACGAACAACTCATTAACCAGGCGGAACACGGATCTACTCATGGCCAAAGCGAACGACGCACCCATTTCGGTCACCTGTCATACCTGCGGCCTCATGGTGCAGGTGCCTGCCGGCGGCCGACGTCTATGCGGCTGCGGCACCTGGCTCTCCGGCGACAAGCCTGCCGACATCATCGAGGCCGAGCCGGTCCTGGAGCAACCGCAACAGAACTGGCCGCGCATCGAGGGCGACCTCGCCGCCATCGAACGCCTCAACGACGGCTACCGCCGCATCACCCGCGAGCTGAGCAAGGCCATCGTCGGGCAGAAGCGCGTCATCGAGGAACTGCTCATCGCCTGCTTCGCCCGCGGTCACTGCCTGCTCGTCGGCGTCCCGGGCCTGGCCAAGACCCTCATGATTCGCACCCTCGCCGACTCGCTCAACCTCAGTTTCAGCCGCATCCAGTTCACGCCCGACCTGATGCCCTCCGACATTACCGGCACCGAGGTACTCCAAGAAGATAAGGCGACCGGGCAGCGCGTCTTCAAGTTCCTCCACGGACCGCTGTTCTCGAATGTCATCCTCGCCGACGAGGTCAACCGCACGCCGCCCAAGACGCAGGCCGCCCTCCTCGAAGCCATGCAGGAACGCCAGGTCACCGTCGGCGGCACCCGGCATAAACTGCCCGACCCATTTTTCGTGCTGGCGACGCAGAACCCGATCGAGCAGGAAGGCACCTACCCCCTGCCCGAAGCTCAGCAAGACCGCTTCATGTTCAACGTCCTGGTGGACTATCCCGAGGAAGAGGAGGAGTTCAAGATCGTCGAGATGACGACGACCGTCCACACGCCCAAGGTCGAGCGCATTCTGTCGGCGACGGACATTCTCGAAATGCAGGACATCGTCCGCAAGGTGCCGGTGGCGCCGTACGTCATTCGCTACGCCATGAAGTTCACCCGACTGACGCGCAAGACCAAGGGCAACGTGCCGGACTTCATCCGCGAGTACGTGACCTGGGGCGCGGGGCCGCGGGCAACACAGTTCCTCGTTCTTGGCGCCAAGGCGAGAGCGGTGCTGCACGGGCGCTATTACGTCTCGTGCGAGGACATCCGCGAGGTGGCCGTGCCGGTGCTGCGGCATCGCATCATCACGAACTTCAACGCCGAGGCCGAAAATATCAAGCCGGAGGACATCATCAAGCGCTTGACGGAAATGATCCCGCGTGATCCCAACGAGGAGCAGTTGGCCCGCGGCCGTGTTGCCACCACAGTGCCCGTCAGCACCCCGGCGCGCCCGGCCAGCCCGCAGCCGCCGCCGGCGCTGCCCACGGCGTAACGGTGGATGGTGGATGGTGGGTGGTGGATGGTGAAGCAGAACCATCCACCGTTGCCCTTCTTCACCATCCACCACCCACCATCCACCATCCACCACGGACCGTCACCATGGCGCAGACCGACGAAGACGACCCGCGGAAATACCTCGACCCGCTGACGCTGGCGCGCGTCAACAGTCTTGAGCTGCAAGCGCGCCTCGTCGTCGAGGGCTACCTGTCGGGCATGCACAAAAGCCCGTATCACGGCTTCTCCGTCGAGTTCGCCCAGCACCGCGAGTACGTCCCCGGCGACGATATCAAGCACGTGGACTGGAAAGTCTACGGCCGCACCGGCCGCTTCTTCCTCAAGCAGTACGAGGAGGAAACGAACCTCGTCGCCTGGCTCCTGCTCGACGTCAGCGAGTCGATGCGCTACGGTTCGGGCAAGGTGAGCAAGTACGATTACTCCTGCATCGCCGCCGCGGCGCTCGCCTACCTCGTTCTCCAGCAGGCCGATAGTGTCGGCTTCGTCACCTTCGACAACCAGATCCGCAAGTTTCTCAAGCCGTCCAGTCAGCCATCGCACCTAAAAGAGATGGTGCATGTGATGAATCAGGGCAGCCGCCGCGAGAAATCGCAGATGGCGCCGATCTTCCATGACATCGCCGAACGCATCAACCGCCACGCTCTTGTGTTCGTCATCAGCGACGTCTTCGACGAGGTGGACGACGTGCTGATGGCGTTCAAGCACCTGCGCCACAAACGGCATGAGGTCGTCCTGTGGCACGTCCTCGACGCGGCGGAGTTGGCGTTCCCGTTCACCGAGCCGACGCTGTTCCGCGGCCTGGAAGAGTACCCCGAACTGCTCACCGATCCGCGCTCGCTACGCAAGGGTTACCTGGAGCAAATCAACGGTTTCATCACGGCGCTGCAACATGGCTGCCGCGAACAGAACATCGATTACGTCCAGATGCGCACGGACACGCCGCTCAACGTCGCCCTGTCGAGCTACCTGGCGCATCGCTTGACGATGAGGAAATGAGCATGGTGGATGGTGGATGGTGGATGGTGGATGGTGAAGAAGGACATGGTTTCTGCTTCACCATCCACCACCCACCATCCACCATCCACCCGAGGATTTGAGCATGCCCGCGTTGTTTGCCATGCTGGGTCTGTGGGGCACCGTGGCGGTCGGCGCCGCGGCCGTGTCGGTCCCGGTCATCATTCACCTGCTCAACCGCCGCCGCTTCCGCGTCGTCGTCTGGGCCGCCATGCGCTTCCTGCTCAACGCCCAGAAGCAGAACACCCGCCGCATGCGCCTCGAACAGATCATCCTCCTCGCCGTCCGCGCGAGCGTGATCCTGCTGGTCGTCCTGGCGATGGCCGCCATTACCCCGTGGGCCGAGGCGTTCTGGAACATGCTCTGGCCCGACGCCGGCAGTAGTCTGCGCCAGAGCAGCGCCCGCAGGCACAAAATCATCGTCCTCGACGGCTCGCTCAGCATGGCCCTGCGCACCGACGGCGGCAAAACCTGCTTCGAGCGCGGCCGCGAACTCGCGCTGCAACTCGTCCGCGAATCGTCGCCCGGCGATGGCCTGAGCGTCGCACTCATGAAGGACGTGCCGACCTGGATCGTCGGCGAGCCGTCCCTGGAGTCGGGCAAGGTGCTCCGCGAGATCGAGGGACTCCGGCAGGCCCACGGCAACGCCAACGTCGCCGCAACGCTCAACATGGTCGCCGCCAAGCTCACCGAGTCCGGCAAACGCTTCGACGCCCGCGAGGTCTACTTCATCACCGACATGCAGCGCAGCACCTGGCTGGGCGGGCCACTCCAGGAAGGCGGCAAGCAGGACGGCAAGGACGCCCGCGAGAAGGCCGCTCTGCAGGAAATCCAGCAGCGCGCCTCGACCACCTTCGTCGATGTCGGCCGCGATAACGTCACGAACCTGACCGTCACCGACGTCACCCTCGACGACAGCCTGCTCATCACCGGCAACAACGTGCTGGTGAAGGCTACCGTGCAGAGTTTCGGCCCCGACATCCGCAAGGACGTGCGCGTCGAACTCCTTGCCGGCCGCGCCCGGGAGAAGGCCGATGATCCGCCCTTCGCCCTGCGCAGCGTCGCCAAGGAAATGCTCGACGAGGTGAAGCCTGGCAGTCCTGTGCGTGTCCCGCCGTTCGTGCACAAGTTCACCACTCCCGGCACCTATGTCCTGCAAGTGCGCGTCCAGGAGGACGAACTGCCCGTCGATGACTCCCGCACCGTGGTCGTCACCGTCCGCGAGAAGGTGCCGGTGCTGGTGGTCAACGGCAAGCCGTCCGCGAACCGCTTCGAGCGCGCCACCGAATACCTGCGCGTGGCCCTCAATCCGCCTGCCTTGCCCGGTCGGCCCGCCTCGGAGATCAGGAACCCGATCCAGCCGCGCGTGGTCAGTGTCTCGCAGTTCGCGGATGTCAACGACAGCAAATTGGCGGATTACGACTGCGTCTATCTGTGCGACGTCAGCAAGCTGACCGTCGGCGACGTGCGCCGACTGGAGGCCCACCTGCGACGCGGCGGCGGCATCGTCGTCTCGCTCGGGGATCGCATCGGCGAACACCTCGAAGGCTACAACCGTTTGCTGTCCAAAAAGGGCGCGGAATTGCTGCCAGCCCGGTTGGAATCGGTGCGGCAGGCAGAGCCCGGCACCTACTACTCGATGGCCGCCAAGGACGACGATTTCACCAAACCGCCGCTCAAGGCCTTCGCTGATGCCGATCAGCGCTTCGCGCTGACCATTCCGCCGTTTGCCCGCTATGTCGAAACCACGCCCGCAGGCAACGCACGTGAGATTCTGTCGTTTATGCCGGAGGCTGCTACTCCGGATAAAGAAGCTCTTACAAAGAAAATGCCGAGGAATGAGCCGGCCCTCCTGGAGTGGAACCCGCCGCTGCCGGCCGAGGATCGCGCTCGACTCAAGGAGGAACGGGAAAACCCCGGCCAGGCGGTCCCCGCGACTCCCTCGCGTTACCGCGGTAAGGTGATCCTGTTCACCTCGACACTCAACCTCGACTGGGGCAACTGGCCGAAATCGCCCAGCTTCCTGCCGATGATGCAGGAGCTGGTGCGCGTCGCCGTCTCCGGGAAGTTGCGCGAACGCTCGCAGACGGTCGGCGGCCTTCTGGAAGAGTTCCTCCAGGCGGGCGCCGTCGATCTGGACGGCAAGTTGTACCTGCCCGGCAAGGACGAGCCGGTCAAGACGCGCATCCGCGGAGTCAACGAACTGACCATCTTCCGCTGGGCCGAGACCGACCTGGCGGGGGTCTATCGGCTGACGGTCGGCAGCGACCCGCACGATTACCTGTTCGCGGTCAACGTGCCGACGGCCGGCGGCGATGGGCGACCCAGCGAGAGCGACCTGACGCGCGTCACCAAGGAACAACTCCGCTCCGCCTTCCCGGCCTGGGACTTCCAGACCGTCACGAACCTGCGCGACGTGCGCCGCGTCGATGTGCCGGGCACCGAGGGCGAGGTGGCGACGCGCGGCGACATCGGTCCGACGATCGCGCGCTGGCTGTTGGTGGTCGTGCTGCTGCTGCTGCTCGTGGAGGTGGTGCTGGCGTGGGTCTTCGGCCATCATACGGTGGTCGCCGGGGCCGCAGCCCCACCGCGCGTCGGCCTGCTCTGGCCGGCCCTCCTCGGCGGCATCGCCCTGGTGGTGTTCGTCCTCATTGCCTTTACGCTCATCCACGCTTACCAGACCGGCGACTTCCTCAGCTTCCTCGGCGACGGCTTCCGTGGCTGGGTCGAGGGCTTGCTGGAGGTTCCGCCGCCGGCCGCGGGCGAGGGGACGCGCTGGCACCTGGAGTTCACGCCGTTCCTGTCGTCGGACCCCATGACCGATCTCTGGCTGATCGGCGGCATTGCCGTGCTCGCGCTGGGTCTGATCGTAGGTGTCTACTTTGTCGAGCCGAAAACGGCGAATTTGCCGTACAAGCTTGTCCTCGGCGGGTTCCGGATCTTCCTGGTGTTGCTCACCCTTGTCGTGCTGCTGCCGCAACTCCGGCTCCGCTTCGAGCGCCAGGGCTGGCCCGATGTTGTGCTGCTGATCGACGACAGCAAGAGCATGGGCGTCACCGACCACTTCCGCGAGGACGCGGTGCAAACGAAGGCCGACAGTCTCGGCGAGCACATCCGCAAGCAGATCCAGCAGCGCCTGCCCGAGCAGATCAAGGCGCTGCAAGCCCAGCGCGACGAGAAGAACAAGGCGCTCGCCAAGGACGACCCGCGCGGCAAGGCCGAAATCGACGCCCTGACCGCTCGCATCAGCGTGCTCGACGCGCAACTCAGCAGCGTCAATTCGCCCAACTTCAAGCCGTCGCGCCTGCAGCTCGCCCAGGCTCTCCTCTCGCGTCAGGATCCCGACTGGATCGGCGCGCTGCTGTCGCGTCGCAAGATGAAGGTCCACATTTTCCATCTGGATGCGCAGGGCCGGCTGGTCAAGATCAAGGACGCCAAGGGGGGGATCGGCGAAATCACGGCGGCCGACGCGGGCGAGCAGGCGCGCGCTCGCGAGGCCATCGCGGATCTACGCCCGACCGGCAACGACAGCCGCCTCGGCACGGCGGTGCGGCAAGTGCTGGACTACTACCGCGGGGCGTCGCTGACGGCGGTCATCATGCTGACCGACGGGGTTACCACTCGCGACGAAACGCTCAGCCAGGTGTCCGAGTACGCCGGCCAGCGCGGCGTGCCGCTGTTCTTCGTCGGCATCGGCGACGATCACGAGGTACGCGATCTGAAATTGCATGATTTGCAGGTCGAGGAGACCGTTTACGTCCATGACCGCGTCGTCTTCGAGGCGCGGTTGACCGGCCGCGGCTACAAGGATCTGAAAGTCCCAGTAGTGCTGAAAATCCGGCAAAAAGATGGCTCTGAGAAGGTGCTTAAACGGCAAGAGGTGAACGTCAACAAGCGCGGCACTCCGGTCCGGGTGACGTTCATCGACCAGCCCGACACCCCCGGCGAGCGGCTGTACATTGTCGAGGCCGAGATGCCGCGGCTCGGCCCCGACGAGAAGCCGCCCAACCCCGCCGACCTGCGCCTGCAGCGCACCGTCTTCGTGCAGGACGCGAAGACGATCAAGGCGCTCTACATCGAGGGCTCGCCGCGCTACGAGTGGCGCTTCGTCAAGAGCCTCCTGGAGCGCGAGAGCCCCGGCAAGAAAAAGCAGAAGTCCGTCGAGTTCAAGGTGCTGCTGACCGACGCCGACGAGGGTTTCCCGGCCCAGGACGACACCGCCCTGGCAGCGTTTCCCGCAACGCGGCAGGAATTGTTCGCTTACGACGTCATCATCCTGGGCGACGTGGATCCGCGTTCGCGCAAGATCGGCGAGGGGCGGCTGCGCGACCTGGCCGACTTCGTGCGCGAGAAGGGTGGCGGTCTGCTCATGATCGCCGGCACGCAGTTCAGCCCGCACGCCTACAAGGGGACGCCGCTCGCCGAGGTGCTGCCGATCGAGCCGGGCGTCGCCCCGATCGAGCCGGAGGATCGTCCCGACGGCTACCGTCCCGAGTTGACGCCGGTAGGCCGGCGCCACCCGATCTTCCGCTTCAGCTCCGACGACGCCGATAACATGGTGATCTGGGGGCAACTGGCGCCGATGTACTGGTGGTCGGAGGGCTATCGCATCAAGCCGCTGGCGGAGGTGCTGGCGGTCCACCCGAAGGTCAAGGGCGACCCGAAGGCGGTTGGCGGGCAGCAGGGTCATCCGCTGGTGGCTCAGCAGTTCGTCGGCGCCGGCCGCTGCATGTTCTTCGGCTTTGACGAAACCTGGCGCTGGCGTTTCCGCCAGGACGAGGCGCGCTTCAGCCATTTCTGGATTCAGACGGTGCGCTACCTGTCGCGCAGCCGCATCAGTCGCACGACGCTGCGCCTGGATCGCCAGGCGCCCTACCGCGTCGGCGAGCCGATCAAGGTGACGGTGCAGTTCCCCGACAACAGTCTGGTGCCGGGATTGCGGCCGGACAAGAAGGGGCCGGACAAGATCGACGTCAAGGTGATGGTCGAGCACAAGCCGGCGCCGGGCGAGGGTGGCGATGGGGAGACCGAAATCCAGACATTGCAGCTCGCCAAGGTCGAAGGAAGCTGGGCGACCTACGAGGGCATCCTGGTGCGGACGCGCGAGGGCAAGTACAAGTTTTCGCTGACCAGTCCGGACGTCAGCCGGCAGCAGCCGAGCGGCGAGAAGCCGAGCGCCGAGGCGGTGGTGGTGCCGCCGCCGGGCGAACTAGACCGACTGCGCATGAACGTCGAGGAACTGAAGCAGGCGGCGGAGGCGACCGACGGGCAGTTCTACACGCTGGCGACCGCCGACCGCGTCCTCGACGATCTGCCGCCGGGGGTGCGGGTCGAGTACCACACGCCGCGAAAGCCCGATCCCTTGTGGAATCACCTGGTGTTGTTCTTGTTGGTGCTGGGGTTGCTGACGTCGGAATGGGTTTTGCGGAAGCGCAAACACCTGTTATAGTTGATGCTGGTCATCGGTCATTACGTTGACCAACGAGCGGCGGGGTTTATCCCCGCCGTCGAAGCACCGCCGGGATAAACCCGGCGGCTCGTCGAAAGCGTAACGAGCGGCGGGGTTTATCCCCGCCGTCGAAGCACCGCCGGGATAAACCCGGCGGCTCGTCGAAAGCATGACGAGCGGCGGGGTTTATCCCCGCCGTCGAAGCACCGCCGGGATAAACCCGGCGGCTCGTCGGCAATCAACGCGGAGGACCGACAACCACCATGAACCCGTTGCAGAGTCGTCTGGCCGAACTGCGCCGCCGCTTGCGGCGGGTCGTGACGCTTCGCGGGGGCTGCTACGCCCTCGCCGTCCTGCTGGGCTCGCTGGCGCTGGCCTGCCTGATCGATCAGGCCGTCCACGTGCGCTTTCACCGCGACCTGCCCGGCATGATCCGGGCCCTCTTCCTGGTCGGCATCCTCGGCGGCACCGCCTACGTGACCTATCGCTTCCTCTGGCGACCGATGGCCGCGCGCACCGACGACCTGTCGTTGGCGCTGCGTGTCGAGGAGCAATACCCGATCCTCAATGACTCTCTCGCCAGCACGATCGAGTTCCTGCG
>DASPXY010001683.1:0-2736 GCA_035637055.1 Gemmataceae bacterium
TCCAGAACTTCGCACAGGTCCTGCCCGGCGATCACTGGATGTGGGATACAGAGAAGAGCGGAGGCATCCTGGTAGAGCACGGCGTCCATTTCTTCGACGCATATGGGCAGATTGCCGGCGCTCCGGAGGAAGTCTGGGGCAGCGCGCCACGGAAAGAAGCGGTTCAGGTGACTGTCCGATATGTGAGCGGTGCGATCGGGCGCTACTATCATGAGTTCGCGTGGCCGCAGAAGGTGGAGCGCACCCACGGAATCATGTTTTTCGAGCGTGGCTACGTCGAGATCGACGGCTGGATTCCTGAGCGGGTGCACGGTAGAGTGGACGCACCAGCAGCGGCGCTCGAGGCTGTCGTCCGGCCCCTGTGCCCGTCACTTGAGGTGCGAGAGGATTCTGGTGCCATCTCTTTCGACGCTCGGTTTCCAGATCGCCAAGCCGCCTACCGGTCCGCCATCGTCGAGGGGATGCGCGACCTCATTGCGAAACACCGTGGCCCGAGCCATCGCATGGTCGTCTCCGCGCACGACGCCCGTGACAGTTTATCTCTGGCACTGGAGGCTCGGCGCGCTGTCGAAACAGGAGGGCGCGAGCGATTATCCCGCTGACAGTGGTTTCATGATCACAGACAGGACATAAGGACCAGCAAGCGACCGACTGAGGCAGCAGATTTCATTGCTGACAGGCGAAGAGCCAACAAAGGGAGGATGAGCTTAAGTGAAGAAGCGATGGATTGTGTTGCTGGGGGCGACTTTCGTCGTTTCATCCATGGTTAGTGCCCAGAGCGTGTTGGCACGCGGCCATTCGGTAAGTCCATCGGGATCAGCCGCGCCGAAGGTTACACGCTGTACCGCCAAGGGCACCGTCACGTACATGTACTGGGGTGACAGCGGGGACAACGCTGCCCATAAGAAGAGCATCGCGGTCGCCGAGAAGAAATGCAAAGGCCTGCACGTGAACCCGATTTGGGATTCGGGGAACTACGATACCGATCTGGCCACCAAGATTGGCTCCGGTAACGCTCCGGATCTCTTCCAGCTCGACGCCTCGAAGCGCATTCCGCAGTATGTGAGCCAAGGCGCCCTCGCACCCCTGGACACGTTCGTGAAGCAGCAGAAGATCCACCTGACCGCGACCTACTGGCCGCAGTGCGTGAACGAACTGACGTACAAGGGGCATGTGTACGGCCTGCCGCGCACTTGCAGCAACCAGAGCCTGCTCTTCTACAACAAGGAGATGTTCCGAGCCAAAAAGGTGGCATTCCCGACGAACAGCTGGACGTACAGCAAAATGGCAAAGGCAGCCCAACAGCTGTCCGGAAGCTACTCCTTGCCGCATGACCAGACGTCTCAGTTGCGGTTCGGCATGGCCTTCAACACCGACGACTTCCGTACCGAGCAGTTCATGTGGGGCTGGGGCGGTGACTGGCTAAACAGCAAGCTCAACCGGTGCACGATGACTAGCCCGGCGGCTCGGGCGGGTTTGCAGTTCCTGCACGACATCGCGTACAAGCAGCACGGTATGCCTACCGCGGCGCAGGCCAGCGGCCTTCCGGACTACTTCGGCGGGTTCCAAAAGGAACGCTATGCCATGGCGTTCATGGGTCCGTGGGCGCTCAACTATGCCTTCGGCAAGAAGCCGGGCGGCCAACCGCTGATCAACTTCGATTGGGGCGCGGTTCTGACGCCGCGTGGGCCGAAGTCTCGCCAGGCGGTGATGGCCTCGACCGGACTGGTGATCTCCAAGCACTCCAGTCACAAGAGTGCGGCATTCTGGCTGGCTCGCTTCGATAGCGAGGGCAACGGCGCGGTGCTGACCGGCGCCTACGGCGTCGACATGCCGGGGGCGAAGGCGCTCTGGCGCCACCCGGCCGTTGTACGCGAGTACGGGAGGCCGCTCCTGGCCACGATCAGGAAGAGCAACCTGACCGGCCGTTACCCGAAGCTAGTGCCACAATACGACAAGTTCTGGAACGTCATCAGCACCGACCTGCAGCCCTTCTGGCAGAACACGGCGACGGTTCAGGCGGTGACATCAAAAGCCTGCGCCGACGTCACCAGCCAGGGGCTACTGGGGGGCTAGGCGCAGTATCCTTCCGTCGGGCGGGCCCCGGGCCCGCCCGACGGCAGTTCGAGCGGCGCGTGAACACAGCCGATTGGAGGAGATAGCGCATGTCGGCAGTAGAGACGGCGCCGCGGAAACGCGGCTGGGCGCGCCGGTGGTCGCGATGGTGGTTGCGGTCTCGCGAGGCGCGCTGGGGAATCGGTCTGACCTCTATTTGGCTGGTCGGGTTCCTCGTGTTTGCGGCGGTCCCGCTCGGGATGTCGGTCTATATCAGCTTCACGAACTGGGCGCCGATCTCCGGACCGTTCTGGCACGCCCACACCATTGGGCTGCAGAACTACGTGACCTTTCTCACCGACCACGTGTACTGGCACTCGGTGGCCAACACGATCTACTACGCGGTCGGCAGTGTCGCTGTGGTCAATTTGGTCGCGCTGCCCATGGCCTTGCTGCTCAATCAGAAGCTGATTGGGTTGAACATCTTCCGGACGATCTTCTACCTGCCGGCAATCCTGCCGGCGGTCGCGGTCGTTCTCGTCTTCAGGCTGATCCTTTTCCCGGGAACCGGACTCGTCAGCTGGATACTCACCAAGGTCGGCGCGCAGTGCGACACCACCCAGGTCACGTGCAACCCCGTCGACTGGCTCAACAATCCGAGGCTGACCATGCCGGCCGTCA
>DASPXY010001684.1:0-2942 GCA_035637055.1 Gemmataceae bacterium
GCCAGCGAGACGGAGCGGCTGCGCGCGGAGTTGTACGCGCTGCGCGAGCGCGTGACGGCGCTGGAGGAGGAAGTCAAGCGGCTGCGCGGCGGATAGGCGGTCATTTCAGCAGTCAGCAAGCAGCGCTCAGCCAATCGCTCAAGCTGACCGCTGATTGCGGACCACTCCTTCAGAGGCACTAACAAAAAGGCGAGCGGCGCGGCGTCAGCCCGCCGGTGCTGGCTTCACCGGCGGGCTGACGCCGCGCCGCTCGCCAACCAAGTTCCAGACTCTCAGGGCAACAGGTGCGGCTGTAGCAGTCGCGGGCCGTATTTCTTCAACAACTCCTCGAAAAGTTCCCGGTCGGTTAGCCCCGCGTCGATCTTCGCCGCCACCACGCGCCGCATCGTTCTCGGCATGCCGCAGCCGTTGGGGTTGCAGCTGGCCAGCGTGTAGAAGTGGCCGGTGCAGCGGTCGCCCTGGACCGGGCAGGTGCAGTAAATGCTCGCCAGGAACCACTCGACGCGCTCCTGTTTGCTGCGCGGCCGGTCGAGGTCGGGCGGCAAGCGCGCGCTATCGACTTCCGGCGGGGGCGGCGTGCAGAGCAGGTGCAGGCGCTGACCGGGGCTCAGGTCGGCCAGGTCAAAACTATGCACGACGAGGCGCACCTCGGTGCGCTCGCGCCACGGTCGAACGTGCTTCACCAGTGCCTTGATCGGCGGGTCGGCACGCAGCGTCACCTTGTCACCCACTTGCAGCGACCGCGCCCAGCGCATCGTCTCGTGGTCCGTGAGCAGGTCCATCTCGCCGCTGAAGACGTGGACGAAACCCGCCGTCCCGGGCAAACCTTCCTTCACCCAACGCTCGCGCAGGAGTGCCTTTTGCTTCTCACGCAGGGGTTCCAGTTCGCGGGTGCCCAGGACGACCAGCCGGGCACGGTCGCCCTGGCTCTGGACGAAGATTTTTGTCTTCGGGGCAACCTCGGAAGGCCGACTCGTCTTGAGCACGCGCGACGGTCCCTTGCCCGCTTTGACGGTGATGCCCTTCGCATCTGCCGCCTCGACCGTCAGCCCGTCGCCGTGGATGTCCTGCTCGCTGATCTCGTCGGCTAGCATCGAGATCGCGACGGCTTGCTGCTTGCGGTCGGTCTTGAACCAGGCCCAAACGCGATCGCCAATGGTCAATTGATCCAGTCGTCCCCACCAGCCCATCACCTTGACCTCGGCATCGGGCACGAGCGACCACACCTTCGGCAGTACCTCGCCCTCGATCAGCAGGGTGACCTGCTGTTTGCCGGCGTCGATGGCCTTGAGGGTGGCGAAGTGCTTGGGCACCGAGCGGAGAAACTCGGCGCTGCCGGCAATCTCCTTGACCTTGTCGTCGAGCTTCTTCCCCTCGGGGCCGCCCGCCGACACGCCGGCCACGAGCAGCAAACAGAGGGTAAAAGGCAGCAGGCGGCAAGCTCGCGACGGAATAGGGATGGTGGACATGAGCGCTGGCCCTCGGGGTGGGTAGACGGTGTTGAGCCTTGCTCTATTAACCCCGAGAGGTCGGGACAATGCAAGCGCCAAGGCCACCTCGCTTGCGGGTTAGCGCTTCCCTCGGGGAAGGGCCGCGGGGAATTGTGGTGTTCACGGATAGAAATAGAACGCTTTTGTATTCAGCAGCGCCCACAAGATATCGCGTAACGGCTCCACGCGCGGTTTGCCGGCCTTGGTCTGGCTGCTGATGTGCTCTCGAACGCGCTTTCGTTCGTCCGCCGTGGGCAGCCGCGACAGGGTGACCAGGAACAAGTCATCCATCACCTGATCGTCGCTGGCCCCGCCCTGCACCAACCGGGCGATGCGGCCCTTGGGATGAGAGATTAGCCGCATGAACTCCTCACCACCGAGGAGCATCAGCGCATGCCGCGGCGTGGGGGGATAGCGTTCGCACAAGCCGTCCGCGCGCTCTTCATGATGCCGCAGAGCGAAGGGGCCATGCTGGTAGCGCGGGCTGAGTAACTTCGCGGCCGTGGGCGGTTCAAGACCGCAAGCCACCGCGATGATACGGTCGCGTGCCTCCTCCGTGACGCGAACTGGCCGGCGCCGGGCGAAGAGAGCTGCGGCACCGAGGGAGGCATTGGCCGGCGGCGCCGAGTCAATCCCCAGATGGTAGGCCCGCGCCTGGCAGAGAACTCGGACGAGGTGCTTGACGTCACAACCGTGGGCGAGGAAGTCTTTCGTCAGGGCGTCCAACAAAGCGGGGTGGAGACTCGGGTTGGCTTCGTGCAGCGCGTCCAAAGGCTCGACCAGCCCCTCGCCGTAGAAGTGCGCCCAGTAGCGATTGACGAGATTCCGGGCCAGCGTGGGATTGTTGGCTCGGGTCAACCAGTCGGCGAGGGCGCGGCGCGGGTCGCGCTGTGCGGCAGGGAATGCTGGTTCCCCTGGCGCCCGTGCCGGCACCGCTTTGCCGCTGACGGGATCCAGCAACGTGCGGCCTGGCACGATCCGCACGACCAGGTTGCCCTTCCCCTCCACGCTCACTTCGCTGAAACAGGCGGCCAGGCCGCGGTAATCGTCCGGCCCCCAGGCCCCCTCCGGGTGCTTGTGACAGCGGGCGCAACGAAGATCCACGCCGAGAAACGCCTGCGCGACGGTCTGGGCCAACTGCTCCGGCGTGGGGTTGGCGGCTGCGAGTGCCGTCGCGCCGTTCTCCGCCAGTTTGCCCTCGGCCAGCAGCAATTCGCGGACAATGCGGCTCGCTGAAGTGTTCTGCGCCAGGTGCTGGCGCAGCCACAGGTGAGCGCGGGACCGTCCCGCCTCGGACTTCACCCACTCGCCAACGCCCAGCAGACGCGCCCACATGACGCCCCAGTAGTCCGCATACTCGGGGCGGTCAAGCAACTCGTCGATCACCTTGCGGCGCTTGTCCGGATCCTTGCGTGCCTCGAATTGGCGCAGTTCCTCGGACGTCGGCAGCGT
>DASPXY010001685.1:0-4144 GCA_035637055.1 Gemmataceae bacterium
TGGGTCGGCAATGTTGCCACGAACGTAAAGCCTTCTGCCGCAAGGATCGCCGAAGAGCGCCGAAATGTCGGCGCTGAGCGGCAAGTCCGATTGCCCGTTGAGGTTGCGGCGTTGTCGGCAACATTGCCGACCCACCACCGAATATCGGAGGCACCATGAAACGTTGGTGCATGCTTGCGAGCGTCTTCGTCCTTCTCGCGGTGTCTTTGTCGATGGCGCAGCCGCCGCGCCCCGAGAACGTCAAACGACTGATTGACGATCTTGATAGTCCCGTTTTTCGCATCCGCGAAAAAGCCCAGGCGGAGCTTGTCCGCCTGGGAGAGGACATTGTCCCGATGCTGCGCGAGGCGCTGAAGAAGCCGGCCTCGCTGGAAGCGTCCCGGCGCCTGCGCGCCGTGCTGGCCCTGTATCCGCCCGAGGAAATCGAGGCGCACTCCAACGGTTGGCACTGGGTCTACAGCAGCATCGTCCACGCCCAGACCTTCGAGGCCACCGCCGTGACGATCAAGTCGCTACAACTCCGGGTGGCCCAGCTCAACGCCAATCGGCCGGCTGCCCCGCTGGAGGTCGAGGTGCGCGACCCGAGTTTCAAGACCATCTATGTCCGCGGTATCATCGACCCCGAGGTGCTCCAGCGCGAGTTCCGCTGGCAGCCCGTGGTCCTCAAACATGTGGCCCCGCTCAAGCCGCGGGGAAAATACGTGCTCCTGTTCCACTCGCGCGACAGCAAGAACACAGGGCCCTGGGTGGTCAACGCGATTTACCAGGACGTCTATCCCCAGGGCCACCACTGGTACACTCCCCACGAGGATTTCTTCTTCGCGATCAAGTATCAGGGGGGCAAGTCACTCCGCGTCGGGCCGAAGGGAGAAGAGACCACCGCCAGAGTGCCCATCAGCAGCGGAGCGCACGGGGGCGATGTCGGCGGCGGGCCGTTGCAGTTACAGAGTTACGGCCCCATTCCCGAGGGCCGGTTGCAAGCGCCGCCGGTGAAGAAACCATAAGAGCTACCGGACAACGGCTCGGAGCGCGGGCGTCCCGCCCGCTTGCTTTGCGGGCGGGACGCCCGCGCTCCGGAGTGTTGGGCACCCGCATCAGTGAACTTTTCCCTTGGGGTTAGCAGAGCTGCCCGCGTAAGATCGATGGGACGGGACGTTCGCAATTCCGGGCCGCGCCCGCTTCCGGCCGTGTCGTCAGGAACGACGACGCGGCTCTGGTCTTTGGAGGTACTCAATGAGGCGTCTACTCTGCATCGCCCTGGCCGCCTTGCTTTGCGTCACGGTCGCCCAGGCGTACGTCGAGGCCCCCTACACGCTTGGCCGCACTTGCCAGGAATCGACCAACATCGTCCTGGTCGAGGTGGCCCGGGTCAACAAGGAAAAGGGCCTGATCATCTACAAGAAGGTGAAGGATCTCAAGGGCACTCATCCCGAGCAGGAGATCAAGCATAACATCGGCAAGCGCGGCTTCCATCCGCGCGAGTGGCAGAACGTGATGGCGTGGGCGGAAGAGGGCAAGAAGGCCGTGTTCTTCCACAACGGCGGCGCCAGCGAAACGTGCATCGGCACCTACTGGTATCAGTGCTACAAGGAAGGGGCCTGGTGGGGCATGTCGCACGCCGAGCCTTTCATGATGCGGACCTTCTATGGCGATCCCGAGAAGCTGGCCGCCGCGGTGACGGCGATTGTGCAGGGCCGCGAGGTGATCGTGACCTGCCTGCAGGATGGCGCGAAGGATCTGTTCCACCAGCGCAAGGGCAAGGTGCAACGGATGAAGGCGAGCCTGAAACTCCATGATTACAATCCGCGCCGCGACTTCGTCGCCTTCGGCGGCGATGGAGACGACATTCCAGAGTATAAAACGGTGGTACTGCTCGCCGAGAGCACGGCGGGGTGGAAATTCCTGCCGGCGAGCCAGGTCGCCAGTGTCGGCAATCGCTGGCAAGCGTTCGACTTCGACGACAAGGGCTGGCGCAGCGGCAAGGCGCCGGTTGGCTACGGTGAGGACGAGATCATCAAGCGCAAGGGCACGATTGTCGCGGAGAAGGGCGTCTCGTTTGTGTTTCGACGCGACTTCGACATGCCGAAGGATCTGCTCGACAAGAAGGGCGTGACGTTCCGCCTGTGCGTGGCGAGCGACGATCACGCGGTGGTTTACCTGAATGGTGCCCTGGTGGATCGCGATCCGGTGGACGATCACGAGTTTGCGTACTGGAACCGCGACGTGGAGGTGGCGGTGAAGCACTTCCGCCCGGGGCGGAACGTGATCGCGGCGTTTGTGAAGAACCACCAGGGCAGCTCGGACATTTACCTGGACATGGAGGTATCGGGCAACTGGGTGCTGCCGCCGAAGGCCAAGGCGAAGACGCCGATGGTCGGTGGACAGTAGTCGGACGTGTTGAATTCCGTCCCGCTTGCGGGTTAGCACGCGCAAACCCGCAAGCGGGACGGAACACAAATCGCCTCGCTTACTTTTGCTTCATCAGTGCCTCGAACTCCGCCCAGGAGTTCAACGTGAACAGCGCCTGAAACCAGCGATCCAGTGCGGCAAGGTCGTTAGTGCCTTCAATGGCGAGGCGGATCGGCTCAGGAACAGGACTGCCGAACTTGAGACGCAGCCCTTCGAGGACGTACGCACGGGATCGCTTTACTTCGCCCTTGTGCTCGCCCTCGGCCTCAATGGTCTTGCTCAACTGTGATTCACGCACTTCCCAGCCCTCCAAATGACGTTGCCAGTTGACCAGTTCGGGAATCAGTTCCGCGGGATTCAGACTGCGAGAGGGGCCGTTGGCGGTCGCTTCAACGATAGCGCTTTAGCCAGCTGTTGTAGACTTCAACGATGGTCCGACTGGGGAAGTTGATCCGTCCGCTGATCTCCAGCGCCGCCTGGAAATGCTGTGTCGCAGCGTCGGTGTCGCCGCGCTCCAGCGCCACCAGGCCACGCAGGGCGCGCAGTTCCGCCACCTCGGCAAGCAGCAGGTTCGCCTGTCCGATGCCGCTGCCGACTATCTCCCCAAAGAAGATGAACCCCCCTGCACGCGGCACCACCTGCACTGCTGGGGCCAATGGTACCGCCGGCAGCGGCCAGAGCGGCAGCAGCCCTCGACTCACGGTCAGGACGCGATTCGCCTGCTCCACTTGCTTCTTGACCTCCGCCACGGGGATGCGTTTCTCTCGGGCTGAACAGATCTGCTCGAATTGGTCGTAACGGCCCACGGCTGCGGCCAGCACAGCCTCATCGGCTTCGTAGGCATCCCGCAGCATCTGGCCAAGGCGCTGCCGCGCTCCCTGTTCGCGCGGATCGCGGCCGCCCTTGGCCAGCAGCTGGTTGCCCAGGGCCGCGATATTGTCCCGCACCTCGGGTACGAATTGCTCCCGCGCCAGCTTGCCCATCCCCAGCAGCAGCATGAGGCGCAACTGGAATATGGCCACCTGCGCCCGCTCCTCTTCCGGAAGGGTGGACATGTCAGCCTCGCGCAGCAGTTTCAGCGCTTCCAGGGCAAGGTTGCGCGGCGCCTCCTCCTCCCGATTGGTGAACCGGTTGCGGCCCTTGATCGGCTGCAGCATTGCCTCCTTGACCTTGCCCAGGACCGAGTGCTTCTGACCGGCAGCGTGGAGCCTGTACTCCTCTTCGCGCCGCTTGACCTCGCCGCCCAGGGCCTGGGCAAAGGCGTCGAGGTGCTTGGCAATCAACTTGCTGCGTTCTTGCTCCGCCTCGGAGCGCGGGCGCTGCGCAGCATGAGCTTGCTGCGCCTGCTTGACGTGCTCCAGGGCGGCGTCGAAATAGCCGATTTCGGCGAAGATCGCCGCCAGGATCTCCTGCACCTGGGGATAGTGCGGGTTCAGTGTGAGAGCCTGGGTCATGCACATGACGTGCTGGATGTGCCGCACCGCGGGCCGGGCAAGCAGGCTGGGCAGTTGGTCCACAGGCACGTTCCAGGAGGAGCGCTGGTCCTCGATTTGCCGCGCCATGCGGTAGCTGTCGGCCAGGACCAGGTACGTGTCCGCGTCGGCAGGATTTTCGGCCACGCCCCGGCGCGCGGCGCGGAGGGCCAGCAGAGGGAGCGACTCCATTGGCATGCCGACCTCCGCCACGAGGGGTTCGCGCACTTCTCGGAACCGCGGCAGACTCACCGCCACCGAAC
>DASPXY010001686.1:0-4490 GCA_035637055.1 Gemmataceae bacterium
GATCGCGCGCACCCGGCTCTCGGCGTCCGGATCCGCCAGGCCCTTGTTCACCAGGTCGCGGTAGAAGTCGAGCGCCGACGCCGGGGCACGGTCAATGAGGACTTCCGCGAGTGCCAAAGTCCTCACTCGTACCCCACGATCCGCACTCCAGCCGGCGGCGCTGAGGAGCCTGGCACCGACGTCGGCGAGCGGCGCGGGTGGGACCGCCTTACCGTCCTCGGGGCGCAGCACCACGAGGGCGAGTTCCAGGATCGCTTCCTTGCCGGTCGTGCTGAGCGTGGCGAAGCGCTCGCGGATCGCCTCGACGAGCCGTAGCGTGCGGCCGTCTTCCAGGCCCCAGCGACGGGTGAGCGCGGACAGAGCCGCCTCGGCATTGGCGCAGAGCGGCGCGTCGTTGCGCGTCAGGTAGTCGAGCAGGGCCGGCACCACCGCCTCGTCCAGCCCGGCGACCCGTTCCGCCCAGTTTGCCCGGTCCTGCTCGCTGGCGCCAGTCAGGCCGCGCAGGTAGTACCAGGTCAGCAGGCTCGTCCGGTGGAACCAGGCGACCCCGCCCAGCACCAGCAGAAGTCCCAGGACGATCAGCCATTTCTTGCCGCACCAGGAGAACAGCCGCATGGTCGCTCTCGCCTCCTTGGGAGCCGTGGTATCCTTGCCCAGATCCGCGCCGCGCGCGGGCACCGCGGCGGTCGCGGGACTATAGGCCAGGCGGCCGCGCGGGGACAAGAGCAACCGCACGTCAGAATTGGATCGGCTGGTCAAAAGCCCGGGTTCTTCTCCGCCGTCGCCCGGCCGCCCACGGCATCGAGGGTCCGGCGAACCTCGTCACGTAACCCGTTAACCAGTTCCCAGTTGTTCCAGGAACGAGGAGATGTCCAGGTCTTACTCACCGGCGGGGCATCCGGAGTCTTGCGGATATTGACGGTCCACTCCAATAGATACGGCCCTTCGCCAGCGACCGGATTGCGGCTGACACGGTAGATCACCTCGAACAGGGGCTTTACGTCTGTCGGCACTTCCACGAAGGCAACCATGTCCTCGCGCTCCTGACCGGCGAGCTTCGGGTCTGCGTGTTGGTGATGGTGGGAGGTGCCGTCGCTGATGACGTTGGTGAGGCCGTCCACGAGGTGTTTGCGGGTTTGCTCCTCGCGCTGTTTGACCTGGCTGAGGTCGAAGGTGCCATCGGGCACATTCGCCTTGTCGTCGTCCTTGCGCTCCTCCTTGACGCGAATGGAGATGACCGGCTCCACCGCCGTTTTCAAGGTGGACGCCAACTCGACGAAGGCCGGGCCGAGGGTCTCGTCCCTCCCGGGGAAAGTCCTCAGCCGGGGAAGAACACCTTGCAAATGCGGAGCAGGCGGGTCTTCGTACAGTCGGGCGAGTCGGTTCAACACCTGATTGGTGTGGCGGCCAGGATCCCGAGGGGGGTAGTGCAGCAGATAGAAGCGCAGAGCGGGCGGCCGCACCGGAAAGCCGGGTTCCTCGTACATCACCAACTCAAACATCGCGTCGTCGCGCAGCGGGCCGTTGATGGCCTGCAGCACGATCACGCCCAGCACGGTGAGCGCGAGGATGACGCTGTAGGCGATCAGGCCGGAACTGGGCCGGCCAGTCTTTTGCGGCACCGGCAGGGTGGCGAACTCCGACTCGACCTGGCCGGCGCGATACTCCCCTCCCGTGCGCTCGCCGTCGGCCAGGCGCCGCGCCATCTCGCTCAGCGCCGCGGGCGATTGGTTCTGCAGTTCGCCGGTGCCCTGGCTGCGGATGAAGGCCAGGCCGTTCAGAAAGACGATCAATCGCCGGGCGTACTCCTGGTTGTTGAGGCTGAGGTTCTTCTGGCCCTTTTCCAGATACAGTTCGATCGACGTACTCTGGTATCTCCCCTCGTTGAAGTTATCGACGCCGTTGGCGCTGTGCAGGCCGAGCAGTTCAACGACGGTGACGGTGGAGCCGGCGACGTCGTAGAGGGTGAGGGCGTCGGCGTAGACAAAGTGGCCAAGGTAACGGCGGCTGCCGGCGGAGGCCCAGACGCGAACGGCGGCGACGATCATCCAGCCGCCGAGCAGCAGGCCCGCGGTCTGCAGCAGGGCCGCCTTCATCGGGGTGAGTTCCAGCGGCGGCAGCGTGAGTATCAGCACGCCGATGATGACGACGATGCCGCTGATCAGGCCGATGATGGGCAGGTAAAAACTACGCGGCGCGAACAGCCCCGGCATCCCCACACCTTGCCGGTCGCGCACCGCGCGCAGGTAATCCTGGGTGGCGTCGTCGAGTTGCTCGAGTTGATATTTTTTCGCCATCGCACTCTCGGAAAATCCGAAATCCGAATATCGAAATCCGAAACAAATCCGAAATCCGAACGGAGAAAATCCGAAACGTAGAAGCCTCTCCGAGGGCTTTACTGACTCCGGCGGAGGATCGCCCCTAAGATATTCATTAATTCCGTACTCTCCTGAATCAGGTTCGCGCACTGCTGCGCCGGCTCGGGGGTGTCCCCAGTTTCCACGAGGCGAAGCCAGTAGCGGCTCTCCTTGGCCTCCTTGCGGGCAATCTTGACATGCATGGTGAAGTCCTTCTTCCCCAAGCCCTCGTTTGCCTCGATGTAGTTGGCTCCCACCGAGCCAGAAGATCGGATGAGTTGCTTGACGTCCTCAATGTTGGCAATTGTCCGTGGCAGCAGTTTGACAAAGGCTCGGATGCGCTTGGCGAACTGGAATGTTCGCTCCTCCAGGTCATACGGCTTGCTCGTCCGAGGACCGTCCATCCCATCACCTTACCAAGCCCTGTTTTTCTTCGTTTTCTTCTTTGGTATTCGGATTTGTTTGGATTTCGATATTCGGATTTCGGATTTTCAGTCCACCATCTGATGCGGCACGAAACGACTGGTGTTCTGCGTGATCGGCGAATCGTCCTCGCGGATGCCCACGCCGCACGAAACCCCGTTGACCACCCAGCTGCCGAAGATGGGATAATGCCCGTCGTGAGCCCGCAGCGGGGCCAGGCGCTGGTAAACGTAAGGGCCATCGGTGTACGGGCCGTCGGTCTGGTAACGCACCTGGCCATCGACGACCACGGTGATGTTGCTGCCCTCGCGGGCGTGGATCGGCTTGCGGACGTAGTTCCCCTCGATCGGGTCGAAGGAAGCCGGCAGCAGGAAAGGACTATCCGGATACTTATCGTAGAGTAGTGGCAAAATCGACTTGCAGCTGAGCAGCATCTTCCAGGGCGGTTCCAGCCAGCGCGTCGGCGCCTGCAGCACGTTGCGCCCGAACTCGTCGCGGATCATCCACTCCCACGGGTAGAGCTTGAACGCTCGATGGATCGCCGCCCCGGAAAGGTCCACGAACTGCTGCGTCCGCGCATCGAAGCCGATCTGCTCCACGTCGAGGTACTGCGTCTCGAAGCCGGCTTGAATGGCGGTGTCGCGCAGGTATTCGACGGTGACGAAATCCTCCATCTGCCCGCTCATCGCGGCAAGGTGAAGCGGGTGCGGATCGCGCTCGTGGATGGCTTTCCAGGCGTCGATGAGGCGCTCGTGGATGCTGTTGAACTGATCGCCGCGCTCATCGACGTCCTTGAGCCAGAACCACTGAACCACCGCCGCCTCGACCAGGCCGGTGGGCGTGTCGGCGTTGAACTCCAGCATGCGGGGAGCGCCGACGCCGTCGTAGGCAAGGTCGAACCGGCCATAGACGGACGGCTCGCGCTCCTCCCAACTCCGGATGATGAGATCCTCGAACTCCGGCGGGATGAGGAACAGCTTGAACAGGCGCAGATCGATGATTTCCTGGACCAGTTCCAGGCACATGCCGTAGAGCGTGTCCGTCGCGAGTTCGAGCTGATCGACCTCGAAGCTCGAAAGTTGGTAGGCGGCGGACTCGTCCCAGTAGGGCACGCCGTTGAGGGTGTGGAAGTACAGGCCGTACTCCTCGACCCGCTTCTGCCAGTTGGGCCGGGGATCCAGGGCGAGGCGGTGCATGGCTTACCCCACGACGCTGGTGGCACGGCCGATGGACCCGAAGCCGCCGCGCGTGACGGGGGCGGACCGCGACGTGCCCGACATGAGGCCGCTCCGGCTCGAGTGGAGGTAGATGAGCATGGGGATATGGGAACGATGGCCGCTGCTGCCGGTGGCGTTGGCGCTGGCGACCTGCTGCCCAGCGTGTTCGTTGGCGACAGCATCGACGTCGTCGCCGGGCCAGAGGAATGAGCCGGCGGTGAGGATGCCGGCTCCGAGCAAAACGAGAGTAAATTCGCCACTCATGCGGGCCATGATCGGTCCTCAGCAATGACCGGGTGCGGGATCGGCCTGTTTCCTTCTCCTGAAGGACCGTTCGCACGGGCGAGCGGTTCGGACCACTTCAGCGAGTTACGGCACGCGCAGCCGGTGCAGGGATGGTAAATTATATCCCTACCTGCGCCTGCAGGGGTTTGCAAGGAGGAATTTGGGAAAAGGCGCCGTTCCTACTCTGTCGCAAACCCCTCCCCCCAAC
>DASPXY010001687.1:0-8843 GCA_035637055.1 Gemmataceae bacterium
GGTGCTTGGCACCCGAGGCGTCGGCCGTGATGAACGGCAGATTGATGCGCGTCGTTGTTGCCTGCGAGAGTTCCTTCTTCGCCTGCTCGGCGGCGTCCTTGAGCCGCTGCAGGGCCTTCTCGTCCTTGCGCAGGTCGATCCCTTCCTTCTTCTTGAAATCCTCGGCGACGTAGTCGATGACTACCTGATCGAAGTCATCGCCGCCCAGGTGCGTATCGCCATTGGTCGCCTTGACCTCGAACACCCCCTCGGCCACCTCCAGGATGGAGATGTCGAAGGTGCCGCCGCCGAGGTCGAAGACCGCAATTTTCTCGTTCTTCTTCTTCTCCAGGCCGTACGCCAGGGCGGCTGCGGTCGGTTCGTTGATAATCCGCATCCGCTTTCGTTCTTTTTTGCCGGTGGCGGGATCCTCAATCTCCCATTCGATGTCGAAACCGGCGATCTTGGCGGCGTCGATGGTTGCCTGCCGCTGCGAATCGTTGAAGTACGCCGGCACGGTGATGACCGCCTTGCGGACCGTGTGTCCGAGGTACGCCTCGGCGGCTTCCTTCAACTTGCGCAGCACGAGCGCCGAGATCTCCGGCGGCGTGTATTGCTTGCCGTCGATGTCCACCTTCACCAACTCGTCGGGACCGCCGACAATCTTGTAGGGGACGAGTTTCTCTTCCGAGGCGACCTCGTTGTGGCGCCGGCCCATGAAGCGCTTGATCGAGTAAATGGTGCGGCGCGGGTTGAGGGCCGCCTGCCGGCGGGCCAGTTCGCCCACCAGGCGATCGCCCTTGTCGGTGAACGCGACCACACTCGGGGTCAGGCGGTGGCCTTCCTGGTTGGGGATGACCTTCACTTCACCGCCTTCCATGACGGCGACGACGGAGTTCGTTGTCCCCAGGTCAATGCCAATGATTTTTTCGCCTTCAGCCATGCGTGTGCTCCTTTCCGAGATTGCTTTCGGTGTCAGTCCTGTCCGTCAGGGAGCGGTCCGACGAGCGGCGGGGTTTATCCCCGCCGTCTGCTGTCTGGCTGGACGGCGGGGATAAACCCCGCCGCTCGTACTCCTAGGACAGGTGTTCATTATCGATCGATGATTGGCGGACGCTGGTCGCCCTCTGAAAGCGGAAACAGCAACTGTGATGCCGGAACTGCCGAGGCGTCACGATCCGCCCGAATCCTCACGTCAGTTAGATACTTGCGTCGCCGGAAGGGATTCAACAAATCTGCGCAAGTAGCGCGGATTGGGCCGTCCGCCCGCCAGATTGGCAGTCGCGCCTGGAAAGGCGAAGCGGAAGAAGCCAGAGTGGCAGTGATCCCCCTTTGCCGGGAGCGCTCCACAAAATGATGGAGAACAGAATCATAGGAGAACGGCAAGAAGGGCTGCGGTTCTTCTCCCTTTCCTCTTCATGATTTTGTGCTTCATGATTTTGTGTAACGCCCGACGGACGCGGCTGGCTACTGTCCTTTCGCTTTCTCTTTGCGGTGCTGCTTGTCGAAGAACTCGAAGATGCGCGGCAGGTTGTCGAACGCCACCCGCACATGGTCGCCGCCGGCTACCTCGATGTATTCGTGGGTCATGCCGAGCTTTTTCATCTGCTCGGCCCAGCGGCGGGCGCCGGCGACCGGCACGAGTTTGTCCTGATCGCCCTGGACCAGAATGACCGGAATGTGTTTGATCTTCTCCACCTCCGTCGCCGGGCGGAAGATGGCAGGCGCGATGGGGGCGAGCCCGGCCCAGATGTCAGGATACTTCAGGCCCAGATGCCACGTGCCGCCGCCGCCCATCGAGTGTCCCATGAGATAAATGCGGTCCGCGTCGATGTTGAACTCCTTGCGGACAATGGCCAGCACGTTCATCACGTCTTTTTCGCTCAATTCGCCAAGGTTTGGGGGATCGGTTTTGCCAGTCTTGGGGGCGCGGGCGCCGTACCAGCCGCGCGGGTTGTAGCCCATCGGGGCGGCGACGACATAGCCGTGCTTCTCGGCCAGGTCGGTCAACTTGGGATAGCGGATGATCTGCTGCGGATTGCTGCCCAGGCCGTGGAGCGCGACCATCAAGGGCGTTTTCCGCTCCTTGTTGTAGGTGGAAGGGACGAACAGGGCGTACTCCATATCCTTGTCGGCTTCTTTGAAATGGTAGGTGCGCTTCTCAATGCGCGCCTGCGTCGATTTGCCCGCTGGCTTCTTGTCCTGGCCCCAGGCGGCAATTTCGGGCAGGAGCAGACACAGGACAGCAACCGCCAGCAACAGGCTGCCGGACGTGCGCCACGTACGAGACGGTCTTCGGGAGAACATGGTCAGCGCTTCCCTGGAATGAAGAGAGGAACTTCGGAGCGCGGCAACGAGTGGTCGCGGCCTGGTCGCTCTGGACCGGCGCTCGCTCCCGTTACCTGCCATCACCTTTAACTGCCGGCCGCGTGCTCGTCCAATGAAAAAGCGGAGAAACGAGGGAGGCAACGACGTTTCATTTCGGCAGGCCAGCCTTGTCCAGGCGCTGCACGAAGGTCCGTTTCGCCGCGTGACGCTGCCGTAGTTCACGGATGCGGGTCGCCGTTTTCTCTGCTCCGCTGCCCCCGGCTGCCAGATCCCGCAGGTCGCAAAGTAGGGCAACCGCCTGGTCATAATTCTTCGGCAACTTCGTCTCGATCAATTGTTCGACCTCGCCCCACGTTTCCTCGGCGCGCGGCGCCAGCGTTTCGAGATAGCGTGCTCGTTCCTTCGCCTGTTTCCGCGCCTCCTCGGCCTGTTTGCGGGCCGCTGCTTCCTGCCGCTGCCGCTGCGCTTCCTCGGCCGCTACCTTGCCGGCATCGAGCAATGCGCCGACTGTGCGTCGCGGTTCCTCGGCGGTCTTCCCCCGTCCGGAGGCCCGGGCTGCGCGATGTTGCTGAAAACGGCGTAGGAGCTGGATGCCGAGATGTCTACCTTCACCCTCGATCAGTTGCAGCAGCAGGCCATCTTTCTCGCTGGCCGGCAGAGTCGCCAACCACGCCGCCAACTCGACCCGCGCCGGGCCTGCGGGTGCCTCTCCGGCGCTGCCACCGGCCGCTGCTCGTACCAGTTCCTCGTCGATCCGCATGAATTCCACAAAACGGCGCTGCGCCGCCGAGAGCTTGCCCAGACCGGGCGGCAGCGGCGGCTCGCGCTCGTCGTCGTCGAACTCCTCGCGTTCGGCGCTGGAGAGCCACGCCAGGTAGAGGCAGCGCAGGTCGCCGGCCAGCAACTCGTCGCGCAACGGCACCAGCGACGCCAGCCAGCCTTCGCCCTCTTCCCAATCGCCGCCCTCCTCCTCTGAGCGGAAACTCAGTAGCACATGGTCGCCCTGCACGCGCAGCGTGGTTCCTTCCTCGGAGCAATAAGCCCTCATTGCCTCCACATCGACAAGGCTCCGCAGCAGACGCAGCATCAACCAGTGCGTTCCCCAGTTCGCGATGTAGAGGAAGGCGTCGTAATACTTGAGCGTCAGTTCTGCTGGGTTGCCGCGGAAGTCGCCGTAGTTGTAAGTATTGACGAAACTGGTGGAGCTGATCTCGGCACGCGACGAGAGGGCCCGTACTGCCTTCTGCGCGGCCTCGTCCAGTGGTTCGTCGATGGCCAGGAACTCGTAATACTGGTACTCGCTCATGCTCGGCCTCTTGGGGCGAGTGGCTCCCTGCTTCGGTCATTGATCGGTTCGGCCGGATCGGTTTCGTGTGCCGGA
This sequence comes from Gemmataceae bacterium, assembly GCA_035637055.1. GTDB lineage: Bacteria > Planctomycetota > Planctomycetia > Gemmatales > Gemmataceae > DASPXY01. Next base: position 3,689 of record DASPXY010001687.1, read on the forward strand.
GGGGACAGCTCCGGATCACCGATATTCGTAGTCGATCGTCTCCTGTTTCTTGGGGCCGATGATGGCCCAGCGCAGACTCAGTCCCCACTCTTGCGGCAGCAGTTCGGCCGAGTAGCAGTCCTGCCGGCACTGGTGAGGGGTCGCCGCTCGCCACGCGCCATCTGCTCCCGGGGCCAGGTCGAACAGGAGTACCCGCACCACGACGCGCCTCCCCGGCAAGGTGCTGTGCTGCCACGAGATCACGGCCCTCCCTGAAGGAAGGAGTTGATGATTAGTTCTTCCCCTGCAACAACCGCGCCACCTTCGCGGACAACTCATCGTACTCGCTGAACAGCGGGGAGAAGCCATCCTGGAAATCGCTTTCTCCTGACAGCAGTTCTCCCCAGAAGGCTGCGGAAGACTCCTCAGCGTGCTCCGTACGCGGCAACCAGCTCTCGTCCGGCCCGTTGGCCATTCCCGCGAACGGAACTGGGTTGGCGAACAGGGTGCTGGGAAGAGCAAGCGGGGCAGCCTTCTGCCACAGCCACACCAGCTCAGTCCCCACCTGTCCATCCAGGGGCAAGGTCAACACCAGGCCACTGAGGGAATCGTGTTGTGGCTCGGCGGTGGAAGTGAGCAGCGCGGCTGTCGCGAGGCCCACATCGACTTGCCAGCCGGGGAGCGACCCCCCATTTTTCGGCAGGGGCTCCGTCGCTTCGTCAGCAACCGGACCGACCAACTCGACGGTTGGCTCGGGAGTAGCCACCAGGGACGCTGCTCCATCGACCTTGCCGGAGGACGTCACCTCGTCGCCCAGCGTGGCGTTCGTGAGATCCGTGGATTTCACTTCGTCAGCGTTCTTCACCACCGTCACCGGGTCCATGCGCTCAGATGCTGGACCGGAGGTGGCTTCCAACAACTCGCTGGCGTTCTCTGCACTCCTTTTCGGCAGGGGCTCCGTCCCTTCGTCAGCAACCGGGACGACCAGCCCGACGGCTGACTCGGGAGTCGCGAGCCCATCCGGGAGGCGGCGCACCCCGGCGGCCAGGGTGGCGTTCATGAGATCCACGGGATTGACCTCGGCAACGATGTCATCCTTGCCAAGCAGGTGGCCGAGTTCGTGCATCACCACCGTCAGCAGATCCATGCGGCCGACGGCAGCGCTGGCGTTCGGAGCTTCCAGCATCCCGTTCGCCTTCGGATCGGCGAATTCCGAGTCGTCCCACGGCGTCACGTCCACAAACCAGCCGTATCCCGCCGCCGTGGGATCGATGACGATCGAGTTGCCAATCGTCTGACCAATCATCAGTTCGGGGAGGTCCGCGATCACGACCGCCGCTTCCCGCAGCGCCTTGGCGTCCGTGGCAAGTCCGGGGGTGTCGGCCCAGCGGTCGATCGCCGCTGCGACGATCGGAGCTAGTTGCTCGCCGGTGATGGCGGCAGCCTCATCTCGTGTCGCCGGCGTCACGGCCAACTGCGGCGCGCCGCCGCCGGCGAATGCCTGGTCGTCGCCCTTGATGAGCAAGTTATCGAACGAGGCGGAGCCCGTTTGGGCCAGCAGGCCGATGCTGCCACCGACGACCGAGAAGTTGTAGTTGAAATTGAGGATCGAGGAGCCGTTCACCACCACATTGACGTTGAGCTTGTCCAGCGCCACCAGCAGCGTGTAATCGGTGCCAGCGTTGATGTTCTTGCTGGCGACGGCATCGACGAACCAGTTCCCATTGGAACGGTGTCCGAGGACGACCTGGTTGGTGCCGGCCACCACCGCCGCATAGAGGAAGTTGTTGGCATCGGTGTAGGCGAACACCAGACCGGCGGAGGTACCGGCCGCGTTCGCCCGGACGTCGGCCGAGTATTCGACATAGGACAGCGGAGCGACGACGAACGGCCGGGCGCTGATCGCCGGGTTGGGGGCTGTCGGGGTGCCGGTGTACCGGCCGCTCGATCCGCTCGTCGTCGTCCAAGTACCGGTTTGCGGCGTGAAGTTGTCGGCCACGCCGTCGGAGAAGTCCTCCGTGACCTGGTAGGTGAAGACGTGCGGAATGGTCTGCACCGTGAAGCCGCCCAACGTCACGGTCGAGTTGTAGGCGCCGATGCCGAGCATGCCATCGTTGAGCGGGTCGGAGAACGTGTAGGAGACGGACTTGGTGCCGCGCTTGAGGGTCGCGGTAGTGCCGTTGACCGTCAGGGTCAGCTGGTTGGTCTGGTTGGCGCTGATAGTTGAAGTCGGCGCGAGCGTGGCCTTGTCAATCCAGCCAGCGGCGGTGCGTTGGCCGATGCGCATCAAGCTGGCCAGGGCGTCGAGGCCGGCGTACTTGAAGTCGGTCGGGCTTTGGTAGTCGAAGATGAGGAAGCCATTCCTCGAGCCGGCATCGTTGAGCTGCACGGTGCCCAGAAGCTCATAATAGCTGGGTAGCCACATGTCGAGGTCGAAGAGGTTGACGGAGTCACCCGTCGCCAGCGTGTTCTGGATCGCTCCGCCGCCGGTACTCCAGGTGCCGGTCTCGGCGAAGAAGCCGGTATTTTGGCCGGCGCTGAAGCTGGCGCTGCGCAGGACATCACGCTGTCCCCCTGGGATGTTGCCGGCCTGCGGATCGGTCGGCGCCCCGGTCTGAGTCTGCCAGACACCGTGATCGGACTGCAGGACCAGCCCCAACTCGCCCGCGCGTTCGCCATTCCGCACCGGATCGGTCCCGAAGTCCGCGGCTCGTGTCCGGTCGGCGCCGTCTTGCCTGGACAAAGCGTACAGGAACTCCGGCAACTGTGGCTGCACCGTGCGGCTCACGGTAGCCATGCCGAACGGGGCGAACGGGACGAGGTAACTGTTGAACTCGCCAACCCAGTCGATCAGGCGGTCGCCGCCGGTGTTGCCGATCAGCACGTCCTTCCCGGCGCCGCCGTAGGCGCGGTCTTCGTAGGTCGGGTGGGTGTCGGGGACATCATTCAGGCTGCCATTGGTGCTCTGGTCGTCATCGACGTTCAGGAGATCGTTGCCCCAGCCACCAAAGGTGTTGTCACGGCCGGTGCCGCCCACGATCCAGTCGTTGCCGTTGTCGCCGAAGATGGCGTCGTCGCCATCGTCGTGAACCGCGGCGTAGTGGAAGCTCTGCGGCCCTGCCGTGTCGCCCTCGGGCCGAAGAACGCCTTCGGTCTGGTTGAAGTTGAGGAAGAATTCCTTGCCGGTGTTGGTCTTGTTCAGCGTGCCGTTGTCGTTGAGGGACACCTTGCGCAGCGGGTCGAACTCGTCATACAGGGCGAATTCGCCGGTGCGGCCGACGAGGTTCGGCGGATGCGTGCCTTGCGGATCGATCGGGTTGAAGCGGAGGAAGTTCCCCGGATTGAATGGATGCAGGTAGTCGGTTTGAACCACCCCCGTGCCCGTGGCGTTCTGGGCGAAGGACAATGTCAGGGCCTCGGCTCCCGACATGGCGTCGTCGCCCGAGCCGGCGTGCAGGAAATCGCTCCCCAGACCGCCGAAGATGACGTCATCCGAGCGGTGGTTGGCGATGAGCAAACCGCCGAACTCGTCGGTGTTGGCGTCCCAGCCCGGATCAACGCTGAACGGCGTGAGATCCACGGTCTTCTTGAGTTCGCCCGCGACGTTGATCGTCGCGATCTGGATGTGGCCTGGCGTGTAAATGAACTCGTTCAGGACGTTGCCGTTGCTGAAGCTCGTGTCCGGATCGGATGCCAGCAGGGCAGCGATCCCGTTCAGTGGCTCGGCGATGGTGGAGCTGTTGCGGCTGGTGAAGATGCGGCCGTCGTCGCCGAGGACGCCGTCCTGGCCCGTGCCGCCAGAGATCCAGTCGTTGCCGTAACCGCCGAGGAGGTCGTCGTCCTGACCCTCGCCGAAAATGTAGTCGCTTCCCTTCTGAGCGTAGACGAAGTCGTCGCCCGATTCGCCGTGGATTTCGTCGGCAGCACCAATGTCGGTCGCGGCCGCAGCGGGGTTGAAGTCCAGCCCGCCGGGCGTGTAATCGATCAGGCGACCCGCGCGGACCACAATCTTCGTGGTCCCGTAGTTGTCGTAATTGAACGTCTGGTAGGCCGGCGGACTGGTGACGACGCCGTTGATGCCGACGATGCGGATGATGTCGCCGTTGTCGCCGAGGATCATGTCGGAGTCGTTGGCGTGGCCGCTGGGCGTAGTGGTGATGACTCCTGTCACCGGATCGACGGTCGCGTCGCCGGGGTTGTTGCGCACGATCATGGTGCCGGAGCCGCCGAAGATCAGATCGGAGCCGGAGACGTTGCCGTTGACGCTGCCGTCCGGCCGCAGCGCCTTCGACGTCAAGCCGAAGAATTCGGAGCTGCCGCCGATGAGATCGTCCTGGCCCTGGTTGCCAAAGAGCAGGTCGTTGCCGCCGTTGCCCTCGACGTAGTCGTGCCCGTCGGTGGCCGGCGAGTCGAAGGACGGTCTTAGCACAAGGGCGTTGGTCACATCCCGGAACGGATTGCCCGCGTAGTTGGCGGCCACCTGCAGGACGCCGACCCGGCCGCCGAGAGTCGCGAAGTCGAGCAGGCCGGCGGTCTGGTTGAGGACGTGGGCAACATAATCGATCGAGCCGTCACCCTGGGCGGTATCGTCGCCGAGTTCGCCGAAGATCATGTCGTCGGCCGTGAACGCGGACCGGCCAACGCCAGAGCCGCCGCCGGCGATGTAGTCGTTGCCGAACGAGTCGGCGAACGGCGTGTCCAGGTGATCGAGGAGCGTGATGACGTAATCGCCCCAGGTGCCGTGCCCGCGCGGGTCGAGCTGCGGCACATTGTTCGCCTGATCGTTGCCCGCAGTCGCCGTCGCGGTGCTGTAGATCTGCGTGCCGGTCAGCACCTCGAAGCGCTTGCTCGTGAAGTTGTTCAGGTGCGTGGTGCGGTCAAGGGAGACATTATCGCCGAAGATCAGGTCGCGCTCGGTGCCGCCGTCGATGGCGTCGCTGCCGCTGCCGCCGATGAGGACGTCGTCGCCGCCGTTGCCGTAGATGTAATCGTCGGCCCCTGTCTGACGCGACTGGCTCACGATCATGCGGGAGCGCAGGGTGGTCTGGAGGCGTTGCGGCAGCGACGGGATCGGCTTGGTGGTGTCGCGCCACCCGGAGACGTCCTGGGTGATGTTGCCCAGATCCCCGAAGATGACGTCGTCATCATCGCCGAAGGAATCGGTCGCCGTCGAGCC
>DASPXY010001688.1:0-5196 GCA_035637055.1 Gemmataceae bacterium
CGAGGCAGCCGGAATACCAGGTTTCCTTCGGCATCGGAAAACGGGCGCGCTCGCGGCCGGTCAGCAACTCCCACAGAATCACGTCATCCAAGCTAACCTGTGCTGCCAGCGTGCGGCCGTCCGGCGAGAACGCCAGGCCGCTGCACTGGCCCTTGGTCTCAAACAGGTAGCGCAGTTTCCCATTTACAAGGTCGTGAACACAGACGGCCTCCCCTCTTCCCGAGGCCATGAACCAGGTGTCCGGCGAAAAGGCCGCCGGCGCGCCTCCGCCGTGCTCAAGGGTGAATTCGCGGAGGAGCTTGCCCGTGGCTGTCTCGAAAATGCCGCGTTTGCTGGAATGGCCGCCCGTGAAGATGAGTTTGCCGTCGGGCGAAGAGGCGGCCCAGCGGACGCCGTGTCGCGCGTTGTTGTCGAGCACCGCCCGTTTGGCCCCCGTCACGGTGTCCCACAGGGTCGCCGGTTCATCCCAGGCGCCACACATAACCAGGGACTTGCTATCGGGGGAAAAGACAAGTGAGCCGCTGCGGCCGCGATGCCCGAGCATGGTTCGCAGCAACTTCGCGGTGGCCGCGTCCCACAGGCTGACGCTGCCATCCTGGCAACCGGTGGCGATGAGGGCACCGTCGGGAGACCAGGCGACGGCCAGGATGTCGCCGCGGTACGGCCAGCCGTGGCGATCCTTGCCGGTCGTGGCGTCGAGCAGGCGAACCGAGTGCCAGGTTCTCCAGAGGAGCGTTTGGCCATCCTGACTGAAACTGTCGATCCAGCCGACGCCGGGCGGAGGGACCAGGACGCGCGGCTTGGCGTTGGCATCGGCGAGGTTCCAAAGTTGGATCTGCTGCTCCGGGCTTTCCTTCCCCGTGCGGGTTGTCAGCGCCAGGGTTGTGCCGTCGGGCGAAAAAGCGAACGCCCAAGCGGCCTGCTCGCTGCGGGCTGGATCGGCGGCCAGGGCGATCTCGCGCTTGAGTTTGCCCGTGGCCATGTCCAGGATACGGACGCTGGCTCCCGGGCCGCTGGTGGCCAGTTGGGTGCTATCGTGGCTGAAGGCAGCGCGGTAGGACAGGGTCTGCTCGCCCAGATCCTGGAGAACCTTGCCGGTCGCTACGTCCCAGATGCGAGACTGCCGGCGATGAGTAGACGTCACTAACCGGCGGCCGTCCGGCGATACGGCCACTGTGCTCAGGGTTCCCTGGCCGTGGAAAAACTCCCGCAGCTTCTTGCCGGTCGTCATGTCCCAGACCTGCGTCGTCACCTGGTTGCCGATGACGAAGGTTTTGCTGTCGGCGGAAAACGCGGGTGCGTAGTGACAGGGTTCCACGTGCGGGCCAGCGTTGCGCTGCTGGTAAAGCAGTTTGCCGCTGGGAAGTTCGCAAATGACAAAGTGATACGCCCCCCGGTGGTAGGCGACGGCGAGCAGCTTGCCGTTGGGGGAAATCGCGACTGCGCGGGGGTGGCGCCAGTCTTTGCTTTGGGGAAAGCCCGGCAGCTCACGGCCCGTGGTGATGTCCCAAAGATGGAGGACTTTGTCGGCAACGGTGACGAGGGTTTTGCCATCCGGGGCGAGGGCAGCCTCATCACTGTTCTGCAGGCGCACGGTGCCGAGGCGAGCGAGGCTGCCGGCCGGCAGCGGATCGCCGAAATGATCGAGCTTCGGCGGAACGGGCACTGGCGCCGGGCGCGGCCTGCTGGCAAGCCGGGCATGTGCCGCCTGCGCCATCTGGGTCCAGCGCGCGGCCGCGTTTCCCTTGGCCAGACGCTCAAGCAACTCCCGGGCCTCGGGTGTGCCGGCCCGTTCCAACACCTCCAGCGCTCGCGCCTGGCGGACGAGCGCGGGCGTTCCTGCCGCTTCCGGGATTCGCGCCAGTAATTGCTCGATCCGGCGACTCATTTCAACGCTTGGTTTCTCTTGCAACACCTGTTTCAACGCCGCCTCGGCGGCGTCGGACAGCCTTCCCAATTCGGCCATCGCTTTTTCGCGAACTGCAAAAGCCTTCTTGTCCAGGTCGCGGACCAGTTGGTCGATTTGTTGGCGATCCCCGGAAACGGGCGACAAGCGGGCCTTCAGGAATGGGACCGTTTTCTCAGGAGTCAACGCCAATGCCCAGATAGCTCGATACGCCTTGGCGGCGTCCTGATCCGCCAGGTCGGCCCACAGCGTTTCCAGGTTCGGCTCTTGGGCCTCGGAGCGCAGCCCAAGTACAACAAGCACGCTCAGCAGGGCGACAAGGATAGACGATTTTCGCGAGGTGTATTGGCTCATAAAAGTCTCCTGACAGGCCAAAACCCAAAACGAGCGCGCGATTCATCCAGTGGCACCGCGCGAACTTCGGCAAGCGGCAGGAGAGCCTATTTGTCCTTGGGCGCGAGGTAGGCAGCGACGTTATCGCGGGCGCCGCGCGGATGCAATCGCTCGGCCGGCGTCGGGTTCGCGACCAGCTCGAAGGCAATTCCGAGCGGATACGGCCCCTTCCGCGGCGTGATGACGCCGTTGGCATCGGTCGGCAAGCCCGAAGCGGTCCCCAGGGCGAGCAAGTCAAAGCGCGTGAACGCCTGCTTGGCTCGATCGTACTCCAGGAAGCCGAGGAGCGCCGGTTCGTAAAATGCCATCCCGTCTCTGCCTTGTTGCTGGAGCCTGGCACTGCCCTCCAGCCGCAGGGTGAGTTTCTCCTTGGTGACGTGCTGCACGGTCAGAGTCAGCCGGCCGGCGTCTGACCTGGAACGGGTGAACGCCGCTCCCTCGGAAAAGCCGCGACACGGATCGAGATGGTAACGGAACAGCCGCAAGGCAAACGACTCGGGCACGGCGTGGCGGTCGCCCGCCTTCGGCGCCGTGGGCACGAGGGCCTGCCATTCGTTCTTCGGCATCCACATGAAGTCGTTCTGGGCCATGCCAAAGCGCTCGATGGCCGCCTTGCTCGAACCGGGCAAATAATCTTCCGCAACGACGTAGCGCAGCGATTTATCGTCGTTCCAGCCAAGGTGGCGGTTGAAAACGCGAATGACCAGCGCGTCTTTCGGGAGGAGCAACGCGGCACGCTTCGGATCGACGGCTGCCGCTTGGTGTACCTTGACTGCCCCCGGGGCGCGCTCGGAGTCGGGAAGTGCGTCCCACGCCTTGCGCATCGTGGCGAGCCATTTTTCCATCCCAGGCCCGGGACCGCTGTAAGGCCCCAGCGCCTTGCCGCCTGCGGTCACCACACAGACCGAACCGGATGCCGTGATCGTGACGCAGTGGGTGGCACGGACGAAATCGCCATCGGCATCCTTGTATTCGCCGCGTTCCTTGCGCGCATCAAGGGCGACGCAGACGTATTGGGCCTTGAGCAGCTTGACGACTTCTTCGGTCCAGATTGCCGGCGCACGGCCGGCGGACGCCGCCGCTCAGCAAACGCCGATCGGAGCGCCCCCCGCGCCGGCCCAGACGAAGATCGGTTTGCCCTCGCGGGCTGCTTGCGCACGCGCCTCGGTGATGGTGAGCTTCCAGGGAATCTGCCAGAAACGCTGCTCGTCTGGCTGCACGCGGATCAGCTCATGCAACTTGGCGAACTGGTCGGGAGCAATGGGCCTGGGTTCATCCGCTCGCATTGTCCCGGCGAACAAACCCGCAATGAGCGAAAGCACGCAGAGGAATCGACGTTTCACGGGGTAGCTCCTTGTTTGGCGACTCCTGGACATAGGCGAAGAGCCGGCCGGCTCCTTTGCGTTCACGCGACGATGTCCTCGATGACGTTGCCGAACACGTCGGTCAGGCGGAAATCGCGCCCCTGGAAGCGGTACGTCAGCCGCGTGTGCTGCATCCCGAGCAGGTGCAGGATCGTCGCCTGTAGATCGTGGACGGGCACCCGATTCTCGGCGACGTCAAAGCCCAACTCATCCGACGCCCCGTAAGTGATGCCCGGCTTGATGCCGCCGCCGGCCAGGAAGATCGTGAACGCGAACGGGTGATGGTCGCGGCCCAGGTTGGCTCCGCCCGCGGTCCGCCCCTCGCGGAACGGCGACCGACCGAACTCGCCGCCCCAGACGATCAGCGTTTCGTCGAGCAGACCGCGCGCCTTCAAGTCACGGATCAGCGCCGTAACCGCCCGATCGATGCCGCGGCATTTGTTCCTTAACCCATCGCGAATGTCCTCGCCGGCGCCGGTGCCGTGGAAGTCCCAGCCCCAGTCGTGCAGCTGCACGAACCGCACTCCCTGCTCGACCAGCCGCCGCGCCAGCAGGCAGTTGTTCGCGACGCTCGACGCCCCCGGCTGCGCCCCGTACATGTCGAGGATGTGGCGCGGCTCGCGCGTAATGTCCATCACCTCCGGCACGGCAGTCTGCATTCGGAACGCGAGTTCGTACTGCGCGATGCGCGTGCGCGTCTCCGGGTTGCCAAGCTCCGCGGCCTGCAGTTCGTTCAGGTCGCGCAGGGCATCGAGGCTGAGGCGACGCACGGCGGAATCCATGCCGCGCGGGTTCGAGACGTACAGCACCGGGTCGCCCTGCGAGCGGCATTGCACGCCCTGGTAGACCGACGGCAGGAAACCGTTGCTCCAGTCGCTGTTGCCGGCGCTGGGGAACGTGCCGCTGGAAACCAGCACGATGAAGCCGGGCAGGTTCTGGTTCTCGCTGCCCAGGCCGTAGGTTACCCACGAACCCATCGACGGCCGCCCGAACTGCGGCGAGCCGGTGAAGAGAAGCAGTTCCGCCGGCGCGTGGTTGAACTGCTCGGTGTGCATTGACTTGATGAAGCACAGTTCGTCGGCGACCGTCGCCAGGTTCGGCATCGCTGCCGAGATCCACGCCCCGCTGCGGCCATAGCGGCGGAAGGGCTGCGGGGTCCCGAGCAGTTTCGGCACGCCGCGTGTGAAGGCGAAGCGCCGGCCGCGCAGGAACTCCGCCGGGCAGTCCTGACCATTGCGACGTACCAACTCCGGCTTGTAGTCAAAGAGATCCAGGTGCGGCGGCGAGCCCGCCATGTGCAGGTAAATGACGTTCTTGGCCCTGGCGCGGAAGTGCGGCGACCGCGGTGCCAGCGGGTTGGTCTGCGGAGAGTTGGCGGCGGCCCGGTCGCCGGACATCAGGCCCAGAGCCAGGGCGCCGAGGCCGAGCGAGCCATCGCGCAGGAAATGCCGCCGCGTTTGCAGCATGGCCCGTTGCCTGTGCAAGTCCATGTCATCACCTCGGTTCATGCGAGAAGGATTCCTAGCGAGTCCA
>DASPXY010001689.1:0-4655 GCA_035637055.1 Gemmataceae bacterium
ATGGAGTACGTTGGCGACGCGAAGTTCGCCCTTTCGTTCATCCGGCACACCGGCCAGTGGGTGCGACTCTACGAGGCCCTTTCCGCCGACGAATGCCTGAAGGCAATTCAGGAGGATCCGTGGTTCGTGCCGTGAAGCATCGCAGGGGAGCAGCATGGCGAAGACGAAGCAGCCGACCCAGATTGACCAACTGAAGATCACGTTGCAGCACATCAAGCCGCCCATCTGGCGACGGGTGCAGGTCAAGGACTGCACGCTGGCGAAATTGCACGCCATCATCCAGACCGTGATGGGCTGGGACGATTACCACCTGCATACGTTCAAAATCGGTGGGGAGCAGTACGGCGACCCGGCACAATGGCAGGACGACTTCGGGGGCGAGTTGGAGGTCAGCAACGAAGGCAAGGTAAAGCTCAGTGACCTGGTCGCCCAGGGCGTCAAGAGGTTCGGCTACACCTACGACATGGGGGATACCTGGGAGCATCTCACCCAGATCGAGAAGGTACTGGAAGCCGAGTCAGGCGTCCGCTATCCACGGTGTGTCGCGGGCAAGCGAGCTTGCCCTCCCGAAGACTGCGGCGGACCCTGGGGCTACGGCGACTTCCTCGACGCCATCCAGAACCCGGAACACGAGCGGCACGAGGAACTGCTCGAATGGGTCGGCGGCGAGTTCGACCCAGAGAAGTTTGACATGGAGGCGGTGAACGAGGAACTGCGGTGAGGCGGGGAAGGGGGGAGGTCGAATGCGATGACTGAGGACGAATGGATCGCCTGCACCAACCCACAACGGATGCTGAAGCACCTCGGACTCATGGCCAGTGATCGGAAGGTACGCTTGTTTGCGGTCGCCTGCTGCCGCCGCAGTTGGGAGCAACTGACGAACGAGAAACTGCGGCTGTCCCTCGAAACTGCGGAGTTGTTTGCGGACGGCAAGTTGAGCCAGAAGAAGCGAGGCTCCGTTTTTGCGGCGGCGAAAAGACCCGGAGTCACAGTCAAGACGTTCCCGCCCTGCATTGCGTTCGCGGCGAGCCTTTGTTCGGTGAAGGACATCAGGCTCTGGATTAACACGATCTGGTATCAATCAATTGGTGGGCCGATCCAGCAGCATTCGTCCTTGGCGATCCTGCTCCGCGACCTTTTCGGCAACCCCTTCCGTCCTGTGTCCATCGGCTCGGCTCTCCTTCGCTGGAACGGCGGGACCATCCCGAAACTGGCCGATTCGATCTACGAGGAGCGGGCTTTCGACAGATTGCCGATCCTCGCAGACGCCCTCGAAGAAGCCGGCTGCACCGAAAAAGCAATCCTCACCCACTTGCGAGGCTCTGGGCCACATAGTCGCGGCTGCTGGCCCCTGGACCTATTGCTCGGCAAGGAGTGAAGACTTCCTTGCCGAGTAGAACCGACATGCCGAAAGACACGGACGGTGGAACTCCCATCATGACGCTGTACCTAAGACCGTCATCGCGTTGGCTGCCGCACTCGCCGTAAACGGCAAATACCCAGAGTGATGATCGCGAATGGCAAGCGTCAACGCTCGTTCATCGTTCAGGACGGTCGTCGCTCCCGGACGGTGGTAAGGCGGCGGGGGCAGACGGACGGACGGCGTCGAGCGGCCACTCCATTCCCGGCGTGCCGTCGATCAGGTGCTTCGTGACTCTGCCTTCGGCGTCGTACTGGAAGCGGAGGTCGTAGCCCCGGATCGTCTTCCACCCTGCTCTCCCGAGTTCGCAGGGGAAGTAGTAGAAGTCCGTCAGACCGAAGGAGGAGAACGCGATCAGCCAGAGGACCGACGCGCGAAAGTTCTCGCTGACCTTGCGGTGACAGCAATAGTCCTCGTACTGCTCGCCCCCGTCCGTGACGCCGCTGGCGACGGGCTCGCCAAAGGTCGCGTGGACTGCGTCGCGCGTCTTGGAGTAGCCGGGATCGATGCCGGAACGAGCGAGCATGCCCGCGCAGCCGCTGCCAAGAAGAGCAGCAGCGGCACACAGAAGCAGGGACGGGCGCATGATTGGCCTTTCTGCCCGAAGAACCTGGAGCAGGGCAGAACATAGCGTGATCGCCGAGCCGGTCAAGGGCAACCACGGAGCCCGATTCCCCGAACAGCACAAAGCCCCATCGTTCAGAGTGGGGCTTGCCGCGGTGTGGGTCAGTTCGCTGACGACTCCTGGCGTTATTTGACTTTCCGCTGCAAGGCGAAACTGCCGAGGTAGCGGTTACCCCCGAACGTGCCTTTGAACCAGCCGGATGACTCTTGGCTCATCGTCCCGGTCCATTGGTAGTCCGCCCCGTCGATCCTCGCCTCCCCAGACAACTTGTCGGGTGGGCCGCGGAAGGTGACCGTGTAGGAGAACTCGACGCCCTCCCAGACGCCGGAAAAGTGGCCACGCCATTGATTGTTGCCCAGGTCCGTGACGACGCAGATGAGCGGGCCGTCGAGTTTCCGATTGGTCGTGACCCAGGTTCCCTCGTACACAAGGTTGTCGCCGCCCGCTGCGGCAGAGGATACGAGTAGCAGGACACAAACGGGGATTGTTCGCATACCTCACCTCTTCTCAGCTACCAGGGGGGGCCACAAGGTCCGTTGGGAGCATGATGCAGACGACAGACTGCCCTCGTACTTAAGGGCAACTCGCGTGCCAGGACGGCAACTGACGAATGTTTCCAGACGGGGCCGGCTGAAAAAGCTCCTTTTCGGAGGGACTGGTCTGTCGCGAGGCCGACCCCAGCAGCATCGGGGGATGGCACGCCTCCAGCAGCACGTCAAGGAGATTTGAGACCAACGCGCGATGCGAACACGTTTCCGAATGGCGGCCGCGCACGCCCTCGCGCAGCTGGTCGCTTGGCAGGAGTACGAGCTGCTCCGAGATAACGTAACGGCCGTAAAAGTCCGGCATCGCCAGGAGGCCAGTAGGGAGCCGGGCAAGGGCAGTGCTGCCCTGCTCTCAGGCGGCCGACCCGGTTCGTGCCGTTGCGTGGCACGCGTGGGGCTGAAGGCAGTCGCGAAGGGGGTGTCTGCCGCGTCACGCCTGTCCTCAAAGCCAGAAACAGGGTCAAACGCGACAAAGCAGGCGGGTGCTGCACGCGGGACTGGCTGTCGGCACGATGGGAGCAACTCCCCGGACATCGTGACCGGGACAGCGACAACACCAGTCGAGACAAGTCAGACCCTGATTCTGGGTTGGAGGACAAGCAGGGCACGTTGTCGGGCAGTTTCTCCACCCGCAAGGAGCTTCTTCCACCCTTTCCAGCTGCCAACGCACACCAGCAGGCCAGCATCCTCTAAATAGAGACAAAAAAGGGGGTATATTACTCGACCGCGAGCGGTTAGGTTTTGCTCGTGAGCCCGAGCCCCTCGGCATGCCGCTATTGGCGGTGTACTGAGGGGCTCGCGGCTTGAAGGGGCACGCTGGGCTTCACGTCGATGGTGAGTGTCCTGCGTGCCCTGGTCATCGGTGCCCTCGCACATTGCGGGGGCGGTCTTTCTCAAGGCCGTCCCCGCAGGGGGATGGTCTGTCTACGGAGGTTCCTCCCATGGGCGAAGCGACCACTCCCTCTGTCCGACCCTGCCAGGACCACTTGCACGTCACGTTCCTCGCCATTCTGCCCCGCATCGAGGCGCACGGCCACGTCTACTTCCGTCATCTCCGGTGCCAGCACAAGAAAGAGGAAGCCCTGGCCGAGATGCGCGCCCTCGTCTGGAAATGGCTCGTGCGTTTGGCCCAGCGCGGCAAGGATCCGAGCGCGTTCGTCGGTGCCATCGCTGTCTATGCCGCTCGTGCCGTCCACAGCGGGCGGCGCGTCTGCGGCCACGAAACGACCAAAGATGTCCTCTCGCCCGTGGCCCAGCGGCGCGGCGGTTTTGTCGTCGAGTCCTTGCCGCACGCGACGACGACCAGTCACGACCGCCTCTACGCTGCGCCGTTCGGGCAAGCAGCACAGGATGCCTTCGAGGAACGGCTGCACGACAACACCATCACCCCGCCTCCGGACCAGGCGGCGTTCCGGATCGACTTTCCGGCCTGGCGACGCACGCGCAGCGAACGTGACCGGCGTGTCGTCGATGCGTTGATGGCCGGCGGCCGCACGAAAGACGTCAGCGCGCAGTTCGGGATGAGCCCCGGCCGAGTCAGCCAGCTGCGGCGCGATTTCCTAGAAGATTGGCACCGCTTCCACGGCGAGGTCGCTTGAGATCCCCGGGCAACCGATGAGGCTGTCCCCTGCCTCGCTACTGGTGTTGGTAGTTGCAGGGTGGCTGATCCTCACCGTCCCCTATCCTTGGCTTTCGTGCCGGGGATACACTTCCCAGCCCACTCCGTGAACGGAGGAGTAGCCTCATGAGTCCCATGACTTCGTGGTCACCGGCCGGTGCTCCCAACCGGGGCGGCCACCTCGACCGTTTGCACAGCAACTTGCTCGACCTCGATGAACGGTTGCGTGATGCTGTCGCCCAGGCTATCGGCCAGGCGGCAGCAGGTGTCGTTCGTCAGGTCGTGATGTCCTTGCTCGGGCCGGGCGATAATGGCCCGCTGCTGCTCCGGGCTTCGCCTCGCCCTGGCAACCCCAGCAGACCCTTGTGGGAGACGCTGGACGAACCGGAGGAGCGTGACCGTCCGCCCTGGGCTCGCGAACACGACGAGGACACCTTCCCCGCGGAC
>DASPXY010001690.1:0-3207 GCA_035637055.1 Gemmataceae bacterium
TCTATGCCCTGTTCGGCTCCGGCGTGCTCGCCGCTCTCGATTTCGATGGCAAGATCGTTTGGCGCGAAGAACTGCCGCGGCTGCGCGATGTCGATGCGGGCGTGTGCAGCAGCCCGATCCTGTACGAAGATACGGTGATCGTCCCCGGCCTTCAGGACATGGGACTGCGAGCCCTCGACAAGAAGACCGGCAAGGTGAAGTGGGAGCAGCAGACGAAAAAACGCAACACGATGGCGACGCCGGCACTGATCCGCATTCAGGATCGCCTGCAGCTCATCCACTATGCGGGCGGCATCCAGGGGATCGATCCGGCAACCGGCGAGGTGCTCTGGTCGTGCCGGGCGCCGAGCTCGCAATCTTCGCCGGTCTACGGCTCCGGCCTGCTCTACGCCGACGCGGGCCGAGGCGGGCAAATCGGCGCCGCGGTGGATCCCACGGGCAAAGGCGACGTCAGCAAGACGCACGTCAAGTGGGAAACCCGTGTTGAAGGAGTCGCGGGCAGTTCGGCGATCATCGTCGGCGACCATGTCTACCGCAGCAGCGGTCAGGGCTTCATCCGCTGCTGGGCGCTGGCGACCGGCGAACTGGTCCATGAGGAAAAGACGCCGCGCATCACGCCGAGCGCCAGTCCCATCGCCACGGCCGACGGCCGCATCTATTTCGCCAGCCCTGGCAAGAGTTATGTCATCAAGGCGACCCCGAAACTCGAAATCCTGGCCGTCAATGACCTCAACGACGGTCCGGACTATACGACTCCGGCCGTCGCCAGCGGCCGCATTTTCATCAAGGGCAAATCGTACCTGTGGTGCATCGGCAGAAAATGACGCTTCAGCCCTCGGAGCGCGGGCGTCCCGCCCGCTTCGGCTCTGCGGGCGGGACGCCCGCGCTCCGGGGTGTTGCCTCTTCAACCTCCGGCGACGGTCTGGACCTTGCCGCGGAAGAACTCCAGCGTCCGCCGCATCCCTTCCCGCCGATCAATCTTTGGCTCCCAGCCGAGCAGTTTGCGCGCGCGGCCGATGTCCGGCTTGCGCACGCGCGGATCATCCTGCGGCAAGGGCTCGAAGACAATTTCACTCTTGCTCCCCGATAACTCCAAAATCTCCTTGGCAAAGTCGAGGATGCTCACCTCATTGGGATTGCCCAGGTTGACCGGCTCGTGAAAGTCAACGCCGAGCAGGCGGTAAATCCCCTCGATCAGATCGTCAACGTAGCAGAAGCTGCGCGTCTGTGAGCCGTCGCCGTAGACGGTCAAGGGCTCCCCCCGCAGAGCTTGCCCCATCAGATTCGGCACCACGCGGCCATCATCGAGCCGCATCCGTGGGCCATAGGTGTTATGACAACAAACGCCGTTGCCTGCCAGGAAGTTCTCACTTCCTGGCACGGAAAAGTCGTAGACATTCCCGGTGATGACGCAGGGACGAACAGCCCGAACCCGGGACCAGACGAGGTCGCCTATTCGGACGGCATTGAGGGTCTGCTTCACCCCCTGATCCCATGTCAAAATGTCAAAGTTGTCCACCGAACACACGGTCAGTCGGTGGAAGGGGAAGCGCCGCTCGCCATACTTCTGCTTGAACGTGGTCTCATACTGTCCGTAAGAGGCGACGATCCCGAAACGCAGGAGCAGGTAATTCAGATCCAGGGCCAGATTCGCGCTCGTCGTGTCGAAGACCAGTTCATTACCAAGTTTCTTGCCGCTGTGGGTTCCGTCGCCGCAGCGGAATCCCTCAAGGAAGTGCTTGAGCCGGCGCAAAGGCAATTGCATCACCCAGGTCGGAATCCGCTTCTGCCGCAGGCCGAGGACTCGCTCGAAGGTACGGTGCAGCACCTTCGAGTGCGCGTACACCGACGGGCCGCGGCCCGGGGTGGGAAGGGTGAAGCCAGTGGGAACATCGAAGCTGTCCCGCAGAATGGTCGCAGCACGGTGGAGATAAACCTCGTCCGAGCAGAAACTAATGAAATAGGTGCCGTCCTCTCCATGCTCAGCCCCTTCCGCGAGGTAGAAGCCGAAGAGCCACAGGAGTTGATCGGTAATTGGGATGCGATTTGGCAGAAAACAGTCACTGGCGCCGTGTGGGCCAAACCTCGCCCCGTCGGGCACTTCCAGTCCAAGCCGCGCGAGCATGTAGAGTGGCAGGCTACTTCGGCGAATCCACTTGCTCGCCTGATTCGCGAGGGTCACCTGCATCCCGCGCGACTTGTTCGGTGTGTAGCGGCCGCAGCCCGCTATCGCCTCGTAGAGTTCCTTCCGGCGCTGCCGAACCAGACCCGCAAAAGTTGGATGTGTGACCGCCCAATCCCAGAGTTCGTCGGGCCCCTGGGCTCGTTCGCGGAACTCCTGGGCCAGATCGAGTGTGAGGCGATCCTTCTCCACGACGGGGAGGGAGGCCGGGATGGCGACGTAATCGCCCGGCTTGATGTCGCGAACCGGCCGCGCTTCGGGCTGACCATCTCCGCCTTTCACAAAAACGCTGTGGTCTCCAGTCACTTTCACCGACCGCCCGTAACGGAGGGCCAGGTCGAAGGCCTCCTGCTGGGCCGAGTGCTTGATGAGCGCCGAGGCGGAGCGGAGTTCCACTCGGAGAGTATTGGGGTTGAACGCCGGCACAAGCACCGCGCGGGGCACGTCCGGTGCCAACTCGACCCGCCGCGCATAGTCCTCAACGGGTTCCAGGTGGAGGTTGCCGTTATCGAACAGGGGGACAGGCTGATCGCCGAGGATGCTATTGAAGATCCGGACGATGTGCGTATCGACCTCATGATAGCGATGGTACGCCATCGTCATCGCCTCGGCGAAACGCTTCGACTCGTCGTAGCAACCACGCACCCCGACAGGATTGACATGCCCCCAGTAGTCCTCGCGCTGCGGGTGGATTTCCGGATCGCCGTAAACCTCACTGGTGCTCGCGAGCAGGAACCGCGCCTTCTTCGCCTTGGCCAGCCCGAGCGTGTTGTGCGTGCCCAGCGAGCCGACCTTGAGCGTCGGGATCGGGTGCCGCAGGTAATCGACCGGGCTGGCCGGTGAGGCGAAGTGCAGCACGTTGTCCACCGACCCGTCGATCTCCAACGGGTGCGAGATGTCGTGGCGGATGAACGTGAAGTGATCGCTGCCGCGCAGGTGTTCGACGTTGCCGCCGCTGCCACTGATGAAGTTGTCCACGCAGATCACTTCGTGGCCCTCGGCCAGGAAGCGTTCGCACAGATGAG
>DASPXY010001691.1:0-3533 GCA_035637055.1 Gemmataceae bacterium
GTAGTGCTCGAATACAGGGGTCATCGTGGGCCGATGATTGCCGCCCGGTTCCAACTGCCTGCGAAGCACCAGCGTCACCCTGCTCCGGGGCGGCCCACCCGGGAGGACCGGCATCCTGGCGTTCGTCCCCCGGTCGGCAAAGGAGAGTTCACACCAGTAGTGAACAATCCCCGTGGCGATCGGGTAGCTCGTGAAGCCGAAGTACAGCCCGATGTCGCCCGTATCAGCGACGTCGTCATGCCGCACCTCCGCGGAGAAGCGATAGCGCTCTTTCTGCGGGTCGGCGACCAACTTGAGCATGCCGAGCGCAAAGGTGCGGAACGCGAACGGCTCGTCCTTGTTGGCGAAAACCTGGCAGGCGTCCTCGCCGCGGCTCCAGCGCGACCAGGTTGGACCGCTCGTCGGGCCGATCAAGGTCACCGCCTTGCCCTCGCCCAGACGAGTCTGAATCTCCACGAGCGTTCTATTCGGATCGGAATAATAAGCAATGAGCAGGGCGAGGACCACCGCCGCGGCGCCCACGGCCGTCGTCGTGCCGACGAGCACATGCCAGCGCACCGCCCGCCAGACGCGGAGCCGCAGCGGCAAGGGCCAGGCCAGCGGCGGCTCGCCGCGCAGCCAGCGCGCCAGATCGTCGGCGAGCGCCTCCGCCGAGGGATAGCGGGCGGCGGGATCCTTCGCCAGGCACTTCATGCACACGGCTTCCAACCGCGGGTCGATGCGGCGGTTGAGCATACGCGGCGGCCGCGGAGTACACTCGGTGACTTGCCGCAAGGTGCTCTCCAGGCCGCCGCCGTCGAAGGGGGGCTTGCCCGTGAGGAGTTTGTAGAGCAGGGCACCGAGGCCGAAGACGTCGGTGGCCGTCGTCAGCGTGTCGCCCCGACAGGCTTGCTCCGGGGCCATGTAGTTCGGCGTCCCCACAACGACGCCCGCCTCGGTCAGACTCGTGCTCTCCTCCCCCGACGGCGGCCATGTCCTGCCGTTGCGGAAGGCGCGCGGCAGCGGCGTGGGTTCGTTCGGGCCGGCCGGGGCATCGGGGGCATGGATTCGCTTGACGAGGCCAAAATCGCTGACAAAGGGGATCGCCTCGGCGAGCGGGGGGCGTAAGCCCCCTGATCGCTGCGTGTTATCAGGGGGCTTACGCCCCCCGCTCGCCAGCAGGATGTTGCCCGGCTTCAGGTCGCGATGCAGCACGCCGCGCTGATGGGCGTGATGCACTGCCCGGGCCACGGTCGCCAACAGTTGCGCCGCGGCTTTCTGGTCGTGGGTGAAATCGTCCAGGTGATCCGCCAGGCTCCCGCCGTCGATCAGCTTCATGCTGAAGTAGCCGACGCCGTCCTGCTCGCCGACCTCGTAAATGGGCACGATGTGCGGATGGTCGAGGTTGGCGGCGGCCTCCGCCTCGCGCCGAAAGCGCTGCAGGTCGGCGGAGCCTGTCCCCGGACGGGTGAGCATCACCTTCAGGGCGACGATGCGGTTGAGGCTGACTTGCCGGGCCCGATAGACCACGCCCATACCGCCGCGTTTGATCTCTTCCAGGAGTTCGTAATCCCCCAGGCGGCGCGGCAGCGCAAGGAGGCGCGCCGCAGCCGGCGACAGGAGCGCCGTGGGCGGTTCGAGACTGGAGGTATCGAGCTTGCGTCCCGTCTCCTCGGCGGGCAGGGCGAACGGCAGGGGTGCCGGATGGCTGGGGTCGGCGAGGCGGGCGATCTCGTCGTGGCTGGCGAAAAAGGCGAGCAGTTCGGTAGACAATTCCGGGTAACGGGCCACAACTTGATCGCGTGCCGGTGCCCAGCCGGCATCGACCGCTTCGAGGTAAGCGGCGATCACTTCGCTCAGGCGTTGGTCCCCGTTGGGGGAGCTGTTGGTGCCGTTGTCCATGCGCTCACTCCGGGTCGCGTAAGAGAGCGTGCAGCCGGCTCAAGCCGCGGTGCAGCAAGCCGGCGACGGCGGCCTGGGTTCGGCCCAGGTGCCGGCTGACGTCGGCCAGCGACCAGCCGTGGAAGTGGCGCAGCACCACGACCTCGCGCTGGGTCTCAGGCAGGGCGTCCAGTGCCTCCTCCAGGCGCAGCACTTCCTCGTTGCGGACTGCCCGATCGCTCGGCGAGGACTGCTCGGCCGCCAGCAGGGCCTCCAGGCGCGCCGAGGAGCTTTCCAGGGCGGCCTCCAGCGAGCGTTCGCGGCTGACGTCGCGCTTGGCGCGGGCGAAGTCGCGCACCGCGTTGGCGAGGTTGCGCAGCAGGATACGCCGCAGCCACGCCTTATTTTCGGCCTCACTGCGACCACGAAAGCCATCGAGCGCCTCGCAGGCTTCCAGCAGCGTTTGCTGGACCATGTCGGCCGGATCCAGTTTGCTCTGCAACCGCGGGTCAAGACGGAGACGGGCCAGGTTGCACAGGTACGCGCGGAAGTCCTCGGGGGTGCGCTCGTTGCCCGACACCACTCGGTCCATGACAGCCCCTGAAGACAAGAGCACCAAACGGCGACAGAATGTGCGCGCCGTATTCGGAAAACTTCTTTACGGCATCCCCCTCGGAACAAGGATACCCGTCTTTGCCGACGATTGCATGAGTTTTCCGGGAGGGACAGTGAAGGGGGGTGTGGCAAATCTTTCGGGAGCGCGTAGGTTGAGAGAAACGCTCGGCAGAGTAGGCCGGGCACAATCCCCGTTGTTCTCACCACCACCGGAGCGGCCATGTCCCCCGAACCGACCTTGTCCGCCAACATCCTTCTGGAACAACTGCGCGGCCGCTTCGTGCAACTTTGTCAGGAGGTGGCCGTTGCCGTCAACGCTGCCCCTGCCGGAGCCGTCATCCATGCCAGCGAGGAAAAAGTTCGCGACCTCCTCGCGGACTTCCGTACCGCCACGTTTCAGGCCGCCCTCCAGCTCCGCGCCGACGCCGCGCAAGCGGCTTGTCCCCCCTCCGCTGCACCCCCAGACCCAAAAGCCTTTGCAGAACAAGGGCCCCGCTGAGCACACCTTCCTGACCGTCAACGGCCGCATCCCCCTTTCCCGCCGGCGCTACGCCGCACCCGCAGCCGGCAGTTGCCACCCCCTGGATGCCTGGCTGGATCGCGCCGAAGACAGCCTCAGCCTGGGCGTACGTGAGTTGGCCTGTCGGCGCAACGGTGCCTCACGGAACTTTGACAAGGCCGCCGAGAACCTGGGACGCGCCGCCCAACTCTTCCTCTCCGGGGAGTTTCTGCGTCAGGTGGTCGAGTCCGAGGGCAAGGCCATCCAGGCTGCCGCCCAGGCCGGGGAACTGTCCATCGATTGGACCGCACAGGACTGCCCCGCTTGCGATCAAGACGGGGAGCCGACGGAGCGTTCGCGCATCTACCTGGGCAGCGATGGCGTCATGGTGCCGCACGTCCAAGAGCAGGAGCAGCAGCTGCGCCGCGCGCGGCTCAAGGCGAAGCGGCGCCGCCAGGGCAAGAAGTGCAAGCCGTTGCCCAAAGCCAAGCAGGGGGCCGACGGGCCATTCAAGGAGTTCAAGATCGTCACGCTCTAGGACGACGCGGCGAAGCACCGC
>DASPXY010001692.1:0-2205 GCA_035637055.1 Gemmataceae bacterium
CGGTTTCCCCTCAGGAAGTAACGGGTGAGTCCATCTCGGAGGCAGATGGTTCACTTCCCAGGTCACTTCTAACCTGGACTGGCCGACGAACCACGGTATGCTTGAGAGATCGGGAAAACACCATCCAACCAGGCTATTTGAAGAGGTTGCAGAGGCGGTGAGTGATTTACCCACTGCTGGTTCGACCGATCCACTCAAGCAGAACGTCCAGTTTATCAAGGGCGTTGGGCCGGCGCGTCTCGAAGCGCTGCGGCGACTTGGCATCGAGACCGCCGGCGACCTGCTCTTCCACTTCCCGCGCGCCTACGAGGATCTCACCGACGTTCGCCCCATCGCCAACCTCACCGCGGGCACGCTGCAAACGGTCCGCGGCGAGGTGGTCGAGATCGAGGGCAATCATCTGCCCGACGGCCGCAGTCGGGTCAGCGTCGTCCTCAGCGACGGCGGCCGCGTCTGCCTGGAGGGGGTCTGGTTCAATCAGACCTACGCAGCGCGCCGCTTCCGCTATGGGCAGCGCGTCGCCTTCAGCGGCAAGCCGAAGTGGTTTCGCGACCGCTGGCAGATGAACAACCCGCGCGTGCAACTCCTCGACGACACCACCGACACCGGCGGCAGCCAGGTCGTGCCCGTCTACCCGCTGACCGTGGATCTTCGCCCCGATCAGTTACGGCCGATCCTGCGGCACGCCGTCACCGAGTTCGCCGCCCACGTCGCCGAGATCCTGCCCGCGGAACTGCGCCTCAAGCGGTCGCTGCCCGAGGTGCGCACGGCGCTGGAGCACGTCCACTTTCCGGCCGACCTCGCGACGGCGCAGACCGCCCGGCGTCGCTTCGTCTACGAGGAGTTCCTGGTGCTGCAGGTGGCCCTCGCCCTGCGCCGCCGCGACCTGCGCGACCGTCAGCGCGCCCCCGTGCTCAGGGTCACGCCGCAGATCGACGCCCACATTCGCCGCCTGTTTCCCTTCCAGTTCACGCCGGATCAGGATAAAGCGGTCGCAGATATCTGTGATGATCTGGCGAGCGAGCGCCCGATGCAGCGTTTGTTGCAGGCGGACGTCGGCGCCGGCAAGACGGCAGTGGCGATTTACGCCCTGCTCGTGACGGTCGCCAACAAGCATCAGGCGGTCCTGATGGCGCCGACCGAGGTGCTGGCCCGGCAGCACTGGCACACGCTGGAGCACTACCTCGCGAAGAGCCGCGTCCGCCGCCTACTGCTCACGGGCGCCCTCACTGCGAAGGAACGCCGCCAGGCCCTCGCTGCCCTGGAGAGCGGCGAGGTCGATCTGGTCGTCGGCACGCAGGCGCTGGTCGCGGAGGACGTGCGTTTTGCTCGTCTCGGCCTGGTCGTGATCGACGAGCAGCACAAGTTCGGCGTCAACCAGCGAGCGCGTGTCCGCCGCCTCGGCGTCGATCCGCATTACCTGGTGATGACCGCAACACCGATCCCACGCACGGTCGCCTTGACCGTGTTTGGCGATCTCGATTGTTCCACGATGCAGCAACTGCCGCCGGGCCGCCATCCCGTGGTGACGCGCTGGCTGAGCGACAAGCAGCGCGATTGGCTCTACGAGCGCCTGCGCGAGCAGCTGCGCCAGGGGTGGCAGGGCTTCCTCGTGTGCCCGCTGGTCGCGGAGTCGGAGGCGCTGGACGTGAAGGCCGCCGAGCAGACTTATGCCGAGTTGAGGGCGGGGCCGCTGCGAGACTTCCAACTCGGTCTCCTGCACGGCCGCATGGACGAGGAGGCGAAGGACGAAGTCATGGGGCGCTTCCGCGCCGGGCAGCTCGACCTGCTGGTGAGTACGTTGGTGGTCGAGGTCGGCGTGGACGTGCCAAACGCGACGCTGATGGTGGTCGAGCACGCTGACCGCTTTGGGCTGTCGCAACTGCATCAGCTGCGCGGCCGCGTCAGCCGCGGGACGATCCCGGGTGAGTGCTACCTGTTCACGGGGACGGTCAACGACGAGACGCGGGCGCGGCTGCGTTCGTTCACGCGCACATCCGACGGTTTCGCCCTGGCCGAGGAGGACGCGCGGCTGCGCGGCGCAGGCGAGTTCTTTGGGACGCGGCAGCACGGCCTGGGTGAGTTGCGTTTCGGCGATCTGCTCGCGGATCGCGAGTTGTTGCAGCAGGCACGGCGCGACGCTTTTGCCCTGGTCGCCGCCGACGCGAACATGCGCTGGCCGGAGCATGCGTTCTTGCGGCGCGC
>DASPXY010001693.1:0-2370 GCA_035637055.1 Gemmataceae bacterium
TGGAGCCGCTCACGACGAAGGGGCCGGCGTCGGTGCGCGGCGCTGCCCACTATCGCCTGGCCCGCAGCTGGCTGGAGGCAAAGGAGCCGGCACGGGCCTTGAAGGAGTTAGAGGCGGCCCGCGCCGCCGACGTGGAAAGCGTCGCCACGGCGGCCGCTCAGCGTTTCCGGGGCGACGTCCACGAACGGTTGGGGCAGACGAAGGAGGCCATCGAGGCGTACCGGCGCGCGCTGAAGTTCGACCCGGATTTCACGGAGGCGCTGGCGGCCCTGGTGCGACTGGAGTTGGCGAGCGGCGCCCGCGAAGACGGATTGCGCGATCTGCGGCGCTACACGGTCCTCGTTGGTGACGACGTGGCGGGACTGGCTCAGGCGGCCACCTGGCACTTGCAGTTGGGCCGTTATGAGGATGCTTTTGAACTGGCCTCGCGTGCCCAGGCCCAGAAGTTCGACGCCGCAGCGCAGCGGGTGCTCGGCCTGGTCCACCTCCACCGCGGCAATTACAAGCAGGCGGTTTTTCACCTGGACCGGGCGGAACGCGACGAGCAGGTGGCGCTGGGGTTGATCCGCGGCTACCTGGCGCTGGGCAAAGTGCAGGAGGCGATTGAGGTGGGCGAGGCAGCCGGCAGCCTGAGCGACAGCGGACCGGCGCTGAACAAGGCGCGGGCACAGATTGCCGCGCTGGCCGAGAGACGCAAGGGGCTGCTGCGATCACTACCCGTGCCACCACCGAAAGCCTATCCCTACGCGGTCGCGGTTGATGCCTTCCTGGCCGCGGAGGTGTGTCACCAGGGCGGCGGACCGCGCGAGCGTGTCGAGTCACTGCTGAGCGGGGCCTTCGGAGCGGGCGTCGATTTTGGCCCCGCGTACGCTTTGCGTGGGCTGCTGGCGCTGGAACTGGGCCGGCTGGGCAAGGCGCTGGACGACGCGGAGCGGGCCGTGGCGCTGAGTCCCAAGGAAACGCGGGGGTATTACGTTCGCGGTCGAGTGCGGCTGGAACGGCTGCACAAGGACGCCCTGAAGGATCTGGCTCGTGCCGCCGAACTGAGCCAGCGCAAGGACGGCGTCCTGCTGCACTGGCTGGCGGCGGCGCAATTCCAGGTGGGCCAGCGCGAACGGGCGCTGGCGACACAGCGGGAGGCGGTCAAGTTGCGTCCGCAGGATCCCGAACTGGCGGAACAGTTGCGCGAATATGAGCGTGCCACTCGCCACGCAGACCCACCTTGACAGATCGGCGGCGTTCGCTATCGTATCGCCCTTCCGCCTGCATCATGCCGTTGCCAAGAGCAGTCCTCCGGGTCACAAGGGGAACCCGGCAGGGCCACGGTATGTCACGGCGGGTTTCCACAAATGAGCAGTAACACCATGGCCGACGCCACGACCACCCTGGCGACGCTCAAGGACGCGGTGCGCCGGTTCGTCGCGGAGCGACACTGGGAGCCATTCCATAGCCCAAAGAACCTGGCGATGGCCCTGGCGGTCGAGGCCGCGGAACTGATGGAGCATTTCCTCTGGCTCGATCCCGATGCCGCCCGCGCCGTGGCCAACGACCCCGTCAAGCTGGGCGCGGTCGCCGACGAGTTGGCGGACGTCGCCTGCCAGGTGCTGAACCTGAGCAACGTCCTGGGCATCGACCTGAGCGACGCCATTGCGGGCAAGATGGCCAAGAACGCCGTTAAGTATCCCATCGAGGGAAAGGATGAAGGATGAAGGATGAAGGATGAAGCAGACCACTTTCGTATTCCTTCTTCATCCTTCATCCTTCATCCTTCATCCTTTCAGGAGGGCAGTCGCCGTGAACGCGGTTGCGCTACTGCTGGGCCTGCTCGGAGGCTCGGGACTGGCCGTCGCCCAGGAGAGCGGGCTGCCCCCCGCACCGGCGCCCGTACTTCCGGTCGCCGCCCCAGCACCGTTGCCTCCGCAACTCCAGGTGACCGGGGGGCCACCGCTTGCTGATCTAACTCTCCCCGGCGAAAGCCCGCGGCCAGGGACGGCACCCGCGCCGCTCGCGCTTCAGCCGCAGCCTGCGCCGCCACCAAGGGAAGCGGCACCACCGGCGAGCAAACCGCCTCCGTTCCGGATCCTTGTCCCAGCGCGCGGCCCTGACCCGGGACCGCCAGCCCCGCCGCCGGCCCCTCCCCAGAACCTGATCATGGCGGGTGGACCGGGTGCCGCGCAAACGCCTTCGCTGGTCGTCGAGAAGCATGGACCTGCGACGGTACATGCCGGTCAGCCATTCACTTACGAGATCGTGCTTCGCAATGTCGGTCTTGTGCCGGCGCTCGGCATCCGCCTGGAAGACGAACTGCCCGCCGGCACGCGCTTCGTCGGCTCTCAGCCGCCGACGACCCCCCAGGGCGACCGGCTCGTG
>DASPXY010001694.1:0-13075 GCA_035637055.1 Gemmataceae bacterium
TCTCATCGCCCAGGAGCCTAGCCCGCAACGCGATCAGTCCCGTCTGATGGTGGTGCGCCGCCGCGACGCGAGCCTTTCGCACCACGTCTTCCGTGACCTGCCCGACTTGCTGGCACCCGGCGATCTGCTGGTGCTGAACGATACGCGCGTACTGCCAGCTCGCCTGCTCGGCCACCGTGTCGCGACCGGCGGCAAGTGGGAGGGGCTATTCCTGCGCGAACATGCGGATGGGGCGTGGGAACTGATGTGTCAGACGCGCGGCCACTTGCAGGTCGGCGAGGTCATCGCGGTCGAGCCGGGGCCGTTGCGGTTACACTTGGTAGCGAAGACGCCGGAGCGTCACTGGCTGGCGGCGCCGAGCGAAACGGGCAGCCCGGCCGAGTTGCTGGCGCGGCATGGGCAGGTGCCGCTGCCGCCGTACATTCGCAAGGGCCGCGCCAGCACCGCCGACCTGGAGCGCTATCAGACAGTCTACGCACGCCAGGCCGGCGCGGTCGCGGCGCCGACGGCGGGATTACACTTCACGCCGGAGGTCTTCGAGCGTTTGCAGCAGCGCGGCGTCGAGCGGACTTACGTCACCCTGCACGTCGGGCCGGGCACGTTTCAGCCGATCCAGGTCGAGGACGTGAAGGCGCACCAGATGCATCGCGAATGGGGCGAATTGCCGGAGGCGACGGCCGCAGCGGTGACAGCTTGTCGGGAGCGCGGCGGCCGTGTGGTCGCGGTCGGGACGACGGCGGTGCGTGTGCTGGAGACGGCGGCCGCGTCGGGTGAGGTGCGGCCGTGGTCTGGCGAGACGGGGTTGTTCATCCACCCGCCGTATGAGTTTCGGGCGGTGGATGCGCTGGTGACAAACTTTCACCTGCCACGGAGCAGCCTCTTGGTCCTGGTGAGTGCATTCGCGGGCGTTGATTTGCTCCGGCGGGCGTATAAGACAGCCATTGAACAGGGGTATCGGTTTTACAGTTACGGCGACGCGATGCTGCTTCTTTGAGAGCTAATGATGGCCGGCGCAATTGGGAGTGTGCAGATACAGCAACACCGGCTCAGTCCGATGGAGGCGGACCTGCGCATCATCGTGGAAGTGGACGAGCCGACTGGAGCTGAACTACGGGGACGGGTCCACGGCCCGAAGTGTCCAGGCACCGAAACGATTCAGCTCGCATATCCCCTCAGGCCGGTCGCGACTTCGGAGGGAGCCGCCGACCAGTTCCTGGCCGCCCGTGTGGTGATTCCCGAACCGAACCTCTGGACCCAGGAGACACCCTTCGTCTATGAAGCGGTGGTCGAACTCTGGCGCAACGGCCGTCAGATCGACTCGATGACCCACACCTTCGGGTTGTCGTTGCGGTCGGATTAGCACTTGCCAATGTCGGCCAGCGCCCTTGCGAGATGGTCAATCTCTTCTTCCGTGTTGAACGGTCCCGGACTAACGCGCACCGTCCCCTCCGGAAACGTCCCCAGCGAGCGGTGAATGTACGGCGCGCAGTGCAGGCCAGGCCGCACCGCGATCTCGAACGCCTGGTCGAGAATGCCGCCGAGTTCCGCCGCCGGCAACGCCTCATTGCGAAAGCTGATCGTGCCGACGCGCCGGCTCAGGTCGCGATGGCCGAACACCTCGTAGCCGCCGATCTCGTCGAGCCGCCGCCACAGCCGTTCCGTCAACGCCGTCTCGTGAGCGTGGATGCGGTCGAGGCCCTGCTCCTGCACATACTTGATTCCCGCCGTCAGCCCCGCCACGCCGAGGACGTTCGGCGTGCCGCCTTCGAGGAAGTAGGGGAACTCGCGCGGCTGCGTCTCGCTGGCCGAATCGCCGCCGGTGCCGCCCTCACGCCACGCCCCGACCTTCGCCCGCGATCCGACGTAGAGAGCCCCAGTGCCGGTCGGCCCCAGCAAGCCCTTGTGGCCGGGGAACGCCAGCAGGTCGATGCATAGGACCTGCACATCGACCGGCAGTACACCGGCGGTCTGGGCCGCATCGACGAGAAACAGCAGGTCGCGCTCGCGGGCGATGCGGCCGATGGCCCCGATCGGCTGCACGGTGCCGAGGACGTTGCTGGCGTGCGTCAAGGCAATGAGGCGGGTGCGCGGCGTGATGGCGCGGCGCACGGCGTCGGGGTCGAGCGTGCCGCTGCCGTCGGCGCGCAGTCGAGTCAGGGTGATGCGGCCGGCCAGTTCCATCGCCCGCAGCGGCCGGCTGACGCTGTTGTGCTCCAGGTCGGTCGTGATGACGTGGTCGCCCTCCGCCAGCACACCTTTGAAGGCCATGTTCAGCGCGTCGGTGCAGTTGAGCGTGAAGACGAAGCGTTCCGGCCCCTCGCCGTGGAAGAACTGGTTAAGCAGGTGGCGGCCATCGTCGAGAGCACGTTCGGCGGCGAGGGCCATTTTGTGACCGGCACGGCCGGGGTTGGCCAGGCTCTGGCGCGCGAAGGCATCGAGCGCCTGGTAGACGACTTCGGGCTTGGGAAAGGATGTGGCCGCGTTATCGAGATAAATCATGAAAGGCTCAGGGTAGTTCCTTCACAGCCACCACTTTCACGGAGCGATTGGCGTGGACTTCGTAGAGTGCCCGGAGCGGGTGGACCTCAATGGCCCAAAGCCCCTCGGACAGCGGGGTGCCGTTGACCAGCGGGTTCGCAGCGAGCAGCCGATCCGGGGCAGTCGAAACGTCCGTCACGGCGCGGCGGTCGGCAGACTGCGTCCAAATGTCCGCAAGGCTGTCGAGAGCATCGTCGCTCCAATCCACCGTGTAGCTCATTCGGCCTGTCCCTTCGGCCGCAGGTGGCCTGGATCGGCCTCGTTCAGTCGCGCCAGGAACTGCCGCAGGTAAGCGTGATCGAACCCGCCCGTTCGGTCCCATTCCTCCTGGAGAGCACGCAACCGCGCCTGCACCTGCTCCCCGGTGTACCACGGTCCCGGAGACGCGGCCCGGCGTTTCAATTCCGCGAGAAACTCCGGGTTCATCTCGGGTGGGATGCGGGCAAGCACATTCCCCGCTGGATCGCACAGCTGGACGAACTCCCCAAGGGACACACGCATCAGCTGCACTTGTTCTTCGGTCAAGATCAATTGCACCATTGATGATCCCTCCTTTCCAGCCGCAATTGTACCACACTCCGACGGCTGGCTACGGCAGCAGTTCCTGGACAGGAATCTGAGCGACCTCGCGGCCTGCCAGGATCAACGGCACGGTCTCTTTGGGGCCGTAATCTCGCCGCTCCCGGTAGGCGGGTGATTTCCCTCCTTTGGGGTGCGTGTAGACCTCGATCTGAAGATCGGTCACGTTGACGATCCAGTAAATGGGAATGCGCGCCCGGGCGTAGATTCTGCCTTTCCGACTCCGATCTTCGTGGATCGTCGTGTCCGCTACCTCGACCACCAGGGCGATGTCGGCGGAACGCGGATGGCGGGTCGCGTAGCGGCTGGTCGGACCGCGGACGATGGTGAGGTCTGGCTCGGGGTTGCTCTCCCCGGTGATGATCGGCTTCTGGTCGCGGACGCGCCATTCGTCGGGCAGCAGCGGCCGGACAATCTCCTGGAAGTATTCGATCGCGACCGCGTGCGGAGGGTGTTGGGTCATTTTCTTGACGATCCAGCCTTCCAGGAGTTCGGTGCGATCGAAGGTGGAAAATACGCCTGCGGTCGTCATGAGTTCGTACTGCTCGACCGTGAAACGGTACAACTGCGGCGGGGGACTTTCCTCGACAACGGGCGCGTGCGCTGCGACGGTGGACATCGGGAACCTCCTTCTGGACCCGAGACTGGCATTGACGTTCATCAAGAAGTCGCCTGCAGTCTACCACGCTGTTGCTCCCGCCTCCAACGCCGTCAGTGCCCGATGTACTTCGCGTACAGCGTCCGCGCCTTGTCCACGTCGCTCGTCCCCTTGATGATCGCCCGGCCGTCGGGAAACACCGTGAACTCGTGGCCGTCGGTCGTGAACTTCAGCAGGAAGCGGTTGTAGCTGACCGTTCCCAGCGGCTCCAGGTGCTTCGCCAACTCCTCGAAGTTGAGCCGCGCCGGCGTGCGGTGCGATACCTGCACCGCGTTGCGGCCGCACAGGCTCGTCGTCTGCGAACCCATCTGGCCGTCGAGCCACTCGAAACGGCGGTGGCCGCAACACGGACAATCGACCTTGCCCAGCAGCGGCGCGATCTTGATGCGGCGATGGACGTTGTCCCACACGTCGATGAAGATCAGTTCGCGGCTGACCTGCTCGCGATGCCCCGTCAGGATCTTCATCGCCTCGGCGACCTGGTAGCTGGCGACGATGTTGACGATCGGCGACAGCACGCCCGCCGTCTCGCAGGTGGCGGCCTCGCCCGGTGCCGGCGCCGCCTCGAAGACACAGCGCAGACAAGGCGTCTCGCCCGGAAGGATCGTCATCGTCTGCCCGTGACTGCCGATCGAGCCGCCATAGACCCACGGCTTGCCGAGCTTCACCGCAACATCATTAATGAGATAGCGAATCTCGAAATTATCGGTGCCGTCGAGGATTAGGTCGGCGTCCTCGACCAGTTCGAGAATGTTCGTGCGGTCGATGTCGGTTACGACCGGCTCGACGTACACGGAGGAGTTGATCGCGCCGAGCTTCCGCGCCGCTGCCTCCGCTTTCGGCAGGTTTTCGGCGACGTCGTGCTCGTCGAAGAGGACTTGCCTTTGGAGGTTGTGCGTCTCGATGAAATCGCGATCGACCAGGCGCAAATGGCCGACGCCGGCGCGAACAAGGGCATTGGCCAGGACCGTGCCCAGCGCGCCGCAACCGCACAGGGTCACGTGACTGTTCAGCAGACGACGCTGCCCCTGCTCGCCGATGCCGGGAAAACGCATCTGGCGGCTGTAGCGCTCCAACTCGATGTCCATGCTCATGCCTTGCTGTCGCCGCCGACGTTGAAAGTGTTCAGGAAGGTCTTGAGGAAGTGAATGTCCTCTTTGGGCCAGTCGTCCTTGCGGGCGAAATCGAGCAAGACCGCCAAATCCTCGCGGACGCGGTCCAGCTGTGGTCCGCCGAGGCGCTGCAGGTAACTGACGAGGTACTGCAGCGCCTCCTCGCCGGCGGCCGGTTCGACGATCTCCTCGTTGGAGCCGATCAGGAAGACGATCGCGTGCAGCGTCGCCAGCAGCAGCGGATGGACGCCCAACTCCGGCGGGATCAGCGGAAAGACCGCGGCGCCGTCGGGGACTTCGGGTTCGAGGTCGTCGGCCATGACTAACCTCCCGCCACCGCGGGAATGATGCTCAACTCGTCGCCATCCTTGACTGCAGTATTCATACTATCAAGATAGCGAATATCCTCATCGTTGAGATAGAGGTTGACGAAACGGCGCAGCTGGCCATTGTCGAAGAGGCGCTGCACGAGGCCGGGGAACTTGCGGCCGAGATCGTCGAGGACGGCCTGGACCGTGGCGCCGCCGGCCTCGACCGTGGCCTGACCGTCGGTCTGCGGCCGCATCGGCGTCGGAATGTGGACTTTGACGGACATATGTACTCCCAAAAAATGAACGAGCGGCGGGGTTTATCCCCGCCGTCCGGACGGCGGGGATAAACCCCGCCGCTCGTCGCGTGTCATTACACCAGCGCCGGTTCGCGACGGTCAACGACGGCCCGGAACTCGCGCAATGACGGCTTGATGAGCGCCGGCCGTTCGAGGCAGTTCGCGACCGCGTCCTGCGTTTTCAGGCCGTTGCCGGTGATGCAAATGACGATCTCCTCGTCGCGCGGGATGCGGCCCTGCTCGATCAACTTGCGCGCCACCGCCAGCGTCACGCCGCCGGCCGTCTCGGCGAAAATGCCCTCGGTGCGGCCCAGCAGCGCCATGCACTCGGCGATTTCCTCGTCGGTCACGTCCTCGGCCCAGCCGCCCGAATCGCGGATCACCTTCGCCGCGAAATAGCCGTCCGCCGGGTCGCCAATCGCCAGCGACTTCGCGATGGTCTTCGGCGCCCGCACCGGGACGTGCCGGTCGAGGCCGCGCTTGACGGCGTCGCTGATCGGATTGCAGCCGTGCGCCTGGGCACCGTGAATCTTGCACGCCGGATCGTCGATCAGGCCGACGCGCTGCAGCTCGAAAAACGCCTTGCGGATCTTGCCGATCAGGCTGCCGCCGGCCATCGGGCAGACGACGTGCTGCGGCACGCGCCAGCCGAGTTGCTCGGCGATCTCGTAGCCGAAGGTCTTGGAGCCCTCGGCGTAGTACGGCCGCAAATTGACGTTCACCAGGCCCCAGCCGTACTCCATCGCCACCTCGCTGCACAGGCGATTGACCTGGTCGTAGGTGCCGCTGACGGTGATGACCTTCGCGCCATAGATACTCGTGCCGAGGATCTTTGCCACCTCCAGGTCGGCGGGGACGAAGATGTAGCTCTCCAGGCCGGCGGCGGCGGCGTTGGCGGCGACGCTGTTGGCCAGGTTGCCCGTCGAGGCGCAGCCGACCGTCTGGAAGCCGAACTCGCGCGCCTTGCTCAGCGCCACCGAGACGACGCGATCTTTGAACGACAACGTCGGGAAATTAACAGCGTCATTCTTGATCCACAAACTCTCGACTCCAAGCGCTTCGGCCAGGCGGTTCGCTCGCACCAGCGGAGTGCCGCCGACCTGCATACCGACTGTCGGCTCGCCATTGATGGGCAGCAGCTCGCGATAGCGCCACATGGTCATGGGCCGCAGTTCGATCTTGGTGCGCCCGAGGGAGGCGCGGCCAGCGGTACTCCGCTGGCTCGTGCCGCCCGAAACACCGTTGAGTGCCTCGGTGATGGCATTGTAATCGTAATCGACCTCTAATGGGCCGAAGTCATCCGCGCAGGAGTTCAGGGCCTCCTTGGGGTACGCCTTGCCGCACAGCCGACACTTCAATCCCCGCACGAAGTCAGTCATGGATTCCTCATCCTCAGTGTTTCCAAGCCCATGGGTTGCGACCCGTGGGCTTCCGGACGCCGGAGAGTGTTCGGGTGGGTATCGTCCAGAGGGGACGGAAGAGGCGCATAAAAAAACCTCTTCCGGATCGCAGAGAAGAAGAGGCGTGTGAGACACACGATCTTATCTCTCCCGGCCGGACCGGGTAGGAGTTAGCACCAGCATCACCCTTGCGGGTGACCGGTTGCTGTGGCTTCAACGGGCCTAATCCCTCAGCCACTCTGGATAAGATACCAACCAAATTGTTGAGGAGATTGTAAGGGAGCTTCGCGCCGAGAGCAATGGGCTTGTCCTGGAATTTCGGAAAATCCTGTCTGCGGTTGCCGTCACACGCCGTCGCGGCGTGGCGGGATCGGCCGGCCGTGCGGATCGACGTCGGGCCGACGCAGTTCGGCCTCCAGTTCCTTCTGCAAGGCGGGGCCGACGTAGTGTTCCATGCGCTCGGCCGGTTCGTGCAGGTGGTCCAGCGGCAGCTCGAAGTTCTCGCCCAGGTAGGCTTCCCACAGACGATGCGAACGCACCAGCGACTCCGCCCGTCGGCGTCCCGCCTCCGTCAATTGCATCGTCCCGGCTGTGTCGGTGCGGATCTGCCCGGTCCGCTGCAACTCGCGCACGGCGAGCCGGCGCGTCAGGCTGGGGGCGACAGCCCGCGGCAGCGCTTCCTCACCTCGGCCTCGCTCCTCGGCGCGATAGAGTCGCGCCAGCACATCCTCGGCGGCGATGCGCAGCGCCAGCCGCCAGTTTCGCAGCACCTTGCTCAGCACGCCATGCCGCGGCGCCAGCAGCACCGCCAGCAAGAACTGCACGCCGGCCACCACCGCCATCATGCCCGCCATGCTCGTGTCAAGCGCCGCCGCGAACACGTAGCCGAGTACCGAGGACACCGCTGCCACCCCAGCCGCCCATACCATCATCGGGCCGAGCCGATCGGTCAGCAGGTGAGCGCACGCCGCTGGGACGATCAGCATCGCCACGACAAGAATCGACCCAACGGCCTCGAAGGAAGCCACGGTCACGCCCGCCACCATCGCCATCAGCAGGTAATGGATCAATGGTGCGTTGATCCCCATTGCGGTCGCGAGTGCCGGGTCAAACGAGGCGATTTTCAACTCCTTCCAGAGCAAGAGCACAAACGCCAGCGTCAGCACGAAGACGGGCACGAGCGTCCGCAGGGCCACCGGCACCTTGACACCCCAGGCCACGAAGTAGTCGTCGCCTGTGAACTCGATCAGGCCGTACAGGACACAGTTCGTATCGAGATCCTTCTCCACGAGGCTCCGCTGTGATAACAGGATGACCCCGAGCGCGAACAGCGACGTGAACACGACGCCCATGCTGGCATCTTCCGGTACCTTGGCGTAGCGCTCGACCGTCTGCGTCAGCAGGCCGGTGAGAATGCCCAGGGCCATCGCCCCGACGACGATCGGCAAGCCGCTGATCTGTCCGCTGAGGAGGAACGCCAGCGCAATACCCGGCAAGACCGCGTGACTGATGGCATCGCCCAGTAAACTCAGCCGGCGCAGCACCAGGTAGCACCCCAGCAGCGCACAGGGGATGCTGCACACCAGCGCCACCAGAATCGTCCGCAACGGAAGGCCCAGATCGGGGACAGCCAGCGCGAACAGGCTCATCGCAGTGCCTCCTGATCGCGCGGCTTGAGTTCCTTCCACTTCGCCACTTCATTGCGGAACCATCGCTGGCGCAGCCAGCGCGCGACGCCGCCACGCTGTGGTGCGAACAGGGCGGAGGCGAGGAAGAGCGTCGTCCCGACCAGCACAATCGTCGGTCCCGCTGGCAAGCGCGCGTAGCGAGCGCTCAGCAGGATGCCGATCACGCTGGCCGCCAGCCCGAACACCGCCGACAGGCAGAGCATTACCCCCAATCGTTCCGTCCAGAAACGCGCCGCCACGGCCGGGAGGATCAACATGGCCGCCATCAACACCACGCCAACGGCAGGCAGGCCGATCACGACCGCCAGCGCGATCAGTCCCATGAGCAGCAGATCCAGCCTTTGCACCGGCCAACCTTGCACTTGTCCAAATGCTGGGTCGAAGGCGACCAGGCGGAACTCCTTGTAGAGCAGCAGCACCAGCGTCACGCACAGGAGCACCACGCCCCCGATCAGATAGACGTCCTCAAGGATCATGCTGGCAGTTCTCCCCAAAATGTACGAGTTCAGGCCAGCCTGGCTGCCCCGGAGGGAGGGGCGCTGGATCAGCTGTTCCAGCACCACGCCGGCACCGAAGAAGACACTGAGGACAATACCGATGGCCGCATCCTCCTTGATGCGCGTCCAACGGCGAAGCGCCGAGATGATGACCGTGCCGAGTACGCCGGTCACAAATGCGCCAAAAAGCATCGCGGGCAGGCTTTTCTCACCGACAACGAGAAAGGCGATGCACAACCCCGGCAAGGCGGCGTGAGCGAGAGCGTCGCCCATCAGCGCCCGCCGCCGCAGTACGGCGAAACTGCCGATCACGCCGGCGCCGGCACCCAGCAAGCCGGCGCCCACGAGGACGACGAGCGTGTTGTAGGTGATCTCGGGAATCATGGCGGCGGCCCCTCGGCACGAATCGCTTCCGCAGCCTCCTCCAGGATCACCAGGCGGCCACCGTACGTCTTTTGCAGGTTCTCCGGGGTGAAGACTGCCGCGGTCGGTCCGCTGGCCACCAGGCGCGTGTTGAGCAGAACAACGTGATCAAAGTAGTGCGGCACCGTGCGCAGGTCGTGGTGGACGACGACGACGGTCTTCCCCTGGCCGCGCAGCTCGCGCAGCAGCTCGAAGACGATGCGCTCCGTCGCCGCATCGACGCCGGCCAACGGTTCGTCCATGAAGTACAGATCCGCCTGCTGTGCCAGCGCCCGCGCCAGAAACGTCCGCTGCTGTTGACCTCCAGAGAGTTGTCCGATCTGCTGTCGCTGCAAATCTTCCAGGCCGACCCGCGCCAGGCACTGCCGCGCCAGTTCGCGCTCGGCCTTGCCAGGGCGACGGAACCAGCCGAGCCGGCCGTAGGTGCCCATCAGCACGACATCGAGCACATTCGTGGGAAAGTCCCAGTCAACCGTCTCGCGCTGCGGCACGTAGCCGATGCGGCGGCGCTGCTCGGCGATAGGCCCGCCGAAGGCGCGCACCTCGCCGCTGGCCAGCGGCACCAGGCCGAGGATCGCCTTGATGAGCGTGCTCTTGCCGGCACCATTGGGGCCGATAATGCCGGCCAGGGTTGGCTCGGTCAGCGTCAGATCGACGTCCCAGAGCACCGGCTTGCGGTGGTAGGCGACCGTCACGTCGTGCACGTCGAGGATGGGATCCATCGTGGGAACTGGACGTCTCCTGTCCGTAGCCCGACTCTCTGAGTCGGGTGGGGAGCCAAAACCCGACTCAGAGAGTCGGGCTACGCCTGGAAGGGCTGACCTCCGTTATTTCAACGCCTTGACGATGGTATCGACATTGTGCCGGACCATGCCGACGTACGTTCCCTCCGGGGTGCCGTCCTTGCCCATCGCATCGGAGAACAGTTCGCCGCCGATCACCACCTGATGGCCTTTCGCCTGACACCCTTCCAGCAGGGCGCGCATGTTCCGTTCGTTGACGCTGGTCTCGACGAACACCGCCTTGACCTTACGCTGGACAATGAACTCCACCAGGTCGTTGATGTCTTTCAGGCCCGCCTCGGTTTCGGTGCTGATGCCCTGGATGCCCTTGACCTCGATGTCGTAGGCGCGGCCGAAATACTGGAAGGCATCGTGAGCGGTGACCAGTACGCGCCGGTCTTTCGGAATCAACGCGAGTTGCGCCCTGGCGTACTCGTGCAACTTCGCGAGTTCCGCCTGGTACGCATCGGCGCGCGCCTTGTACTCGGAGGCGTTTGCGGGGTCGAACTTCATGAGTGCGTCGCGGACGACGCTCGCCCCCTGCGACCACAACGACACGTCGAACCACAGGTGCGGGTCGGTGGCACGCTGCTCGTCCTGAAGACGATATTTCGTGTCGATTCCTTCGGCGACCGCATAGGTGGGGCGGCGCGCCGCCGTGCGCTCGAAGATGTCGCCCATTTTCCCTTCGAGGTGCAGCCCCGAATAGAAGACGATGTCGGCGCCGTTGAGCTTGTGGACGTCGCCGATGGACGCCTTGTAGCGATGCGGATCGACCCCTTCCCCCATCAGTTGCGTCACGCGCACGCGTACGCCGCCGATGTTCCGTACGAAGTCCGCGACCATGCCCGTGGTGCAGACGACTTTCGTGCGCGGGTCGGTGTCGTTGCTGCCGCAGCCAGCGAGCCCCAACAACAGCAGACCGGCCGCGCCTGCGATCGTCTTTCTCCCTGGTGCCATTGCCATCCTCTTGTTATGCGACCCTAGCCTGCCTTATTAGGCATGCCTATTAACCAGTGAAAGGTTTACCTAATACTAGCACAGCCGTCAAGAGCGTGGACCGTGAAGACAGACGCTGTCCGCCGTTGTGGCACGGTCTCCTGACCGTGCCACGGGGTTTGACCGAAGGTCTCCTCTGGGTATGCGGGCTCCACATGGAGACCTACGGTCAGTCGAGTGGCACGGTCAGGAGACCGTGCCACAACGGCGCCTCTTGACGGTTCACGGTCCACGGTGGGGAGATTGGTCAATCCAGCTGGAAGTCGATGCTGTTGGTGAGTTCGGCCTTGACCTCGCAGTTCAAGCCCGAGAGTTCCGGATCGCGATATCGCTGCGGCAACAGCGACGGGGGAATGGCGTACAGATAGCCAGGCAGCGCCTGACCGGGTGGAAGGATGGCGCAGACGGTGACTCGATGCCAACCGGGCACCGCTCCCGCTGCGTCGCCCGTTTTGAGGGTGTAGGTGCCGTCCGGCTGGATCTCGGCGCAGGCGAGTTCGCCAACGCAGCCGCGGGCGTAGTCGGGGGCGAAAATGATCGTGCCGCCGGGCAGCGGTTGTCCCCGAAATGAGACCTTGCCGTGGACGGTCGCCAGTGCCGGCGTTCCGGAGTGACAGCCAGTTGTGGCAAGGCAC
The DNA here is from genome assembly GCA_035637055.1 of Gemmataceae bacterium. Taxonomy (GTDB): domain Bacteria; phylum Planctomycetota; class Planctomycetia; order Gemmatales; family Gemmataceae; genus DASPXY01. The sequence goes on from DASPXY010001694.1 coordinate 11,919, forward strand.
AGCAGCAGCGTCACCGCGGCGCCACGGAGCAACGACGTTGTCGGCATGGCGTTCGCCTCGTCCACGGCTGGGGAGCGGCCCACGATGGCCACTCAAACGGCGGAATGATAACAAGGAGGGCAGACAGGGCCAAGAGCAGCCTTCGCCCTCGAAACAGGGCAAACCGGGCAAAGCGGTGAAGGGCGAAATCCTCTCACGGCTCCCAACTTGTGACGGCGGCGGCGGCGCATTAGCATGAAGACACCTCGCCAACACCCACAAGGGGGGCTCGCTCGTGTCCTTGCCGGCATCGCTTACCTTCGATTTCGATGAGTTCCTGCGCTGGCTGCCCTACCTCGTCGGCGTGCTCAACGCGCTCGTGACGATGGCGGCCCTGGGGTGGGTGCTGATGACCAAGCCCGAGGCCACCTCGGCTGTCGCCTGGGGCCTGATCATCTTCTTCCTGCCGTTCCTGGGCGCTAGCCTCTTTTACTTCTTCGGCTACCAGCACATCGACCGGCCCCGCCAGCGCAAACGCCGTCACAAGCTCGGTTACACCTTGCTCAACCCGCGGCGGGCGGCGACCGAGTCCGGCCACGCCTTCACGCCGCCCAGCGGCGCCGCCCCCCAGCACGACGAGACCTGGAAGCAGTCCCTCAGCACGCGCATGGCCTGGCTGGCGGATCGCTTCGGCGCCCTGCCGCTCAGTCGCGGCAACCACGTCGATTTCTACCACGACGGCCCGCCTGCCTATGAAGCCATGCTCGCGGCCATTCGCTCGGCGAAACACCACGTCCACCTGCAGACGTTCATCTTCGAGCCCGACGACGCCGGCGCAGAGTTCCTCGACGCGCTGGCACGCAAGGCGCGGGAAGGTGTCAAGGTGCGCCTGATGTACGATGCGATGGGCTCGCACCGGCTGCACCGCCGCAGTCTGCTCGACTTCCTGACGGCCGGCGGCCTGAGCAGCCCCTTTCTGCCCTTGAACCCCTTCCGCCGCCGCCTCCAGATCAACATGCGCAATCACCGCAAAATTCTCGTGGTCGATGGCGACGTCGGCTTCGTCGGCGGGCTGAACGTCGGCGATGAGTACCTGGGCAAGGTGGAGCGGTTCGGTTACTGGCGCGACACGCACCTGCGGCTGCGCGGGCCGGTCGTCGCCGACCTGCAGCGCATCT
>DASPXY010001695.1:0-3517 GCA_035637055.1 Gemmataceae bacterium
CGTCGAACAATTCCCGCACCCACAGCGGCTCAAAATAACTCAGTTCGTCGATGAGCTTGCGCTGGGCCAGCGACTCGCCCTCGATCAGCTGATACAACCCGGGCTTGAGCTGCTTGCCCTTGTCGTCCTTCAAGCCATTCAGCCGGATCGTGATCGTTTCCTTCTGTTTGACCAGCTTATCGATCTTCTCAAGGACGCCGGTGATTTCGTTCATTTTCGCGGCGAGGTCGGCCAGGTATTCGGTGTACGACTTCGTCCCGGGAACCGCGGTGTCGCGGACGGGCAGGCCCCACGGCATTCCCCCGACGAGCGCCACGGAACCGTCGGCCGCATTTTTCACGTCGTTGAAATCCGCCGGCTTGACCGGCGCCGCCTTGCCGAGTCCATCCATCCGCACGCCATCCAGCCGGTCCAAAATCTGAACATATTCGAGGTGGTTCGTAGCAAATTTCCCCTCGAACCCCGCGAAACGCTTTTCGGCCTGCTCGTAGCGCGCCTTGGCAGCCCTCTTAGCGTTGATCGCGTTGCGATGGGCGACCATGTGCTTGTCGATCTCGGCCGCGACCCGCTCGTTGACCGGCGTCTGCTTGCCCTCGGCCGGGTCGTGCCACGCCTTGGACGCTTCGCGCTTGCCCCAGTCGATCGGGCTGAGAAAGATGGCCGTTGCCCAGGTCACCAGGATGGTGCTCAGGGCTACCTGGAACAGGACCAGGGACTTGCCGAGATTGTTCACCATGATTATTTGCCCCTCTTCCGCGTGAGTTCCAGGACAGCGATGCGCCGCGCCATGTACTGGTTAAGCCGGTCCGCGTCGGCCAACTCAATCTGGGCGCGGAATCGTTCTTCCTGCCGCTGGCGCAGGGACTCGGCCAGCTGCAGAGTCTTCTCACGCTGGGCGATCAACTTCGTCGTGGTCTTCTTCAGCTGGTCTTCGCGCTCGGTCAGTTGCCGTTGCGCCTCCTTCTCCTGGGCGAGCAGTTCCTGCAACCGCACCTCCTGATCCGCGATGCGCTTGATAATGTCCTGGATGCGGCGCAGGGCCTGGTGATGCCGGCCGACGAAGCCGACTTCGCGATCATCGACCAGGCGATACACCTCGCGGTCGAACTCGGCCGTCTTCTCCAGGAAACCAGCTTTCGGTTCGGGGATTTTGATCTGGAGTTTGGCCAGCAGGCCCTTGGTCTCCGCAAGCACCTGCTCGGGCGTTTCCAGTTTGCCCTGGCGCCCCTCGAAATGTTGTTTCACCGCCAGCACGAACGCTTTCTCGTCGGCCACGGGAATCTTGAGGCGAGCGAGCAATTCCTTGAGCTTCACCGCGAACAGGTCGGGGTTCGTGATGCGATAGCCGAGGGGGTAGATGTAGTGCCGGCCGCGATCACGCTCGATGGCAACCTGGAGTCGCTTGTCGATGATGTGGCCCAGGACGAGCAGCATGTTGTCGGCGGCGTGGCTGAACTCGCGGGCGCCGCTGACGATCTCGACGCGCTCCATCGGATACAAAGCGGTGCCGTCCGGCGTCCGAACGCGGGCCAGGGCGAGCAGCAGGAAGCCCAGATTGCGGCGCTTCTCCAGGCCGTTCCGCGGGCGTTCCTTGGGATCCTTCGCGGCGAGGATACTGTCAAGGCGCTTCTGCAGGCGAGCCTCCAGGTCGGCGAGGGGAACGCTGTAACGGTCCGCGGACAGGGCAGGTTTCAGGCCCTTCGCGAGGGGCTTGAGGGCAACGAGGCGCTGAAGGGCGCTGTCCTCGTCGGTCTTCTTGTTGAGCTTGTTGCCATCGACGCCCGCGCCCTCATACCAGGGGCGGAACTCCTCCATGACATCCAGAATGTCCGCGATCATGCGGCGCTGCGATGCCTCGATGAGCACTTCGGCGAGGTCCGGCGGGGCAACCGCCTGCATGGCCTTGTCGAGTGCCGCGACCTGGTCGGTCGTTATCGCGAGGGCAAACAGTTCCTTTTGCAGCCGGTCGCGCCGGTCCTTTTCCGACAGGAACTTCTCCTTCGCCCCTTCGGCGGCCTTCTTGATCATGCCCGGCAATTCCTGCTTGAGCCGGGCGACCTCCTCATCAAGGGTCTTGACGGGAGTGCCGCCACCCTCCTTGAACATCCATTTGAGAACCTCGTCGGAGAGCCCTTGCGTCTGCTGGGGAAGGATGGGCTGCAGTTCGAGGCTGGCCTCGCGGAAGCGTTCGCTCACCTTCTTGCCGCCGCGCTCCTCGTAGGCCGCTTTGAGCCATTCTGGGTCGAGCGTCTCCTTCGGGGCGAGGGCGTTGGCGTCACTCAGGCCATTGGCTTCCTCGGCGAGGGGGAGCCCCTGGATCGCGAGGCTGCGGTAGAAGGCCTGGTCCATCCACTGATGGCGCCGGCTGAGGGTCATCAGCAGAAGGTAGAAAAACGCCAGCACGGCGAGCAGATTGAAAAAGCAGAGGGCGATGGTCAAGGCGCTCGTCCGCGGCTTGATCCGAATCACGTCCGGGTCGGATTGCAGGTCGTCATCGTCGTCTATCTGCGTCATGGAGCGTCCCCGGTGCGACCTGGGCAAGAAGGGTGCCGAACGGAACTGTCTCTGCTTCAATTGTGACGGATCGAGAGCGTGATGCCAAGAGAATTACGACAGGAAATTCGCGCCGCACGGCACAAAAAGCAGAAGGTGCCCGTTTTAGCCAATCTACCGTTGGGCAGTTCCTCGAAATACCTCCCCACAAACGGGAACGTGGGGAACGAGCGGCGGGGTTTATCCCCGCCGTCTGGCCGGCGGGGATAAACCCCGCCGCTCGTTCGGCGCGCGTTCCCTTTTGCGTGCTGCTATTTAGCGGACAGAGCCCGCGCTCCGGCTCTGCCAACCGCCAACTGGCAGCGACTTGCCCATTTCCCAAATTTTGACAACCTTGACGGCCAGATGCAATATACAATTGCATCAGGGAACGGTGCGCAGCCGGGGCACAACCAACCCCTCTTCCCCGGCCGCATACGTTTGTTCACAGGCCATCCAATCAGTGGCCTTTGCCTGTCGGCCGGGGCTGCCAGGCGCCGATGGAAGAGGGATGCGGGGGCGCCTCGATCCACCTTATCACCCAAGCCAACTGCCCGGGTTGTCTGGCGTGGAGATCTCGGCAATGACGGAGACCACCAGGCCGGTACTGCAAGCCGTCGGGAATTACGATCTTCTGGAGAAGATCGCCGAGGGCGGCATGGGCACCGTCTACCGCGGTCGCGAGCGCACCTCCGGTCAGGTCGTCGCGGTCAAGATCGCGCCAGCGCACGTGGCGCGTAACGAGACGCTTCTGAAGCGTTTCAAGCAGGAGTACAGCGCCGCCAAGAGCCTCGAACACCCGAACATCGTGCGGGCGCTCGATTACGGCTTTCATGGCTCGCTGCCGTACCTGGTGATGGAGTTCGTCGAGGGCGAGTCGCTGGGGCAGAAGCTCGAACGCGACGGCGCGCTGAGCGAGGCGGATGCCATTCGCCTGATCGGCCAGGTGGCGCAAGGGCTGCACAAGGCTCACAAGCAAGGGCTG
>DASPXY010001696.1:0-3549 GCA_035637055.1 Gemmataceae bacterium
GAGCCGGGCCTTGCATTCATCGAGGATCGGCTTGCTCGCGGTGGCGCCGACGCGCGTCACGCCAATCGCCCGCACGGCGAGCAGTCGCTCGAACGTCCGCACGCCACCCGCCGCCTTCACCTGGACCTGCGGCGGCGAGCAGCGCCGCATCAGTTTCAGATCCTCGTCGGTCGCGCCGGTCGAACCGTAGCCGGTCGAGGTCTTGACGAAGTCGGCGCCGACCTCGCCGCAGATGCGGCAAAGTTGTTCCTTGTGCTCGTCGGCGAGAAAGCAGTTCTCAAAAATCACCTTCACAAGCGCCCCGCGCTTGTGGGCAGCCTCGACGACGGCCGCGATGTCGGCGGCGACGTAACGCCAGTCCTTGCTCAGCACCTTGCCGATGTTCACGACCATATCCAACTCGCGCGCCCCGTCCTGCATCGCCTGTTCGGCCTCGGCAATCTTAATCCCCGTAACGTGACCGCCGTGCGGAAAGCCGATCGTCGTGCCGACCGCCACCGTCGAGCCGGCCAGCAGCGTCGCGGCCTGACGCACCGCGTAAGGCTTGATGCACACCGAGGCGACATCGTACGCCCGCGCCAGGAGACACCCCTGCTCCAGTTCCGCGTCGGTCAGCGTTTGCTGGAGCAGTGAGTGGTCGATCATCTTGGCGATGTCGGTGTAGGTGAAGTCCGGCATGAGAGATCCTCCAGCAGCGCCACGACGGGAACTGTTGGTTCGTAGTCCCGCCTGAGAAGATTTGACGAAGGAAGATCGATAATCTGGCGAGCCGGGAGCGTGAGCGACCGGAGGACGCCAGGGTTCCTCCGGTCGCTTACGCTCCCGGCTCGCCACGAGACCATCCTGATGGCGAAACGAAGAACGCACGCTCACTCTTTCTCGCGCACTTCCAGGGTGTACTCGCCCTGACCGCCACCACCAAACGACGTGGCGATGATCTGGTAGGTCGCTGTGGCGGGAGCGCGGAAGATGAGGCGAGCGTTCAGGCCCTCGCCCCCATCGTCGTCGAACGCCAGTTGTTTGCCGCCACTGTCAAGGAGTCGCAGAAACGGATCCAGCGTTTTCTGGTCCGCACTGATCATGTCGATCTGGTACGTTTTGCCTTCCGTCAGTTTGACGTGGTAGGTCACGTTCTTCTTCTGCGCCCCGAGCGTGCCGGTCAACTTCAGCCCCTTGCCCACGTCGAGCACCTTGGCGGGAGGTTCCTGCTTGGCGGAACCTTCCTGGCTGATCGTCAAGGTGAATGCGCCGGTTCCGGTGAGGGCGGCCGCGAAGATTTTGTAGGTGCCGGCTTTTGGCGGGGTGAAGTCCAGCTGCGCGTCGAGCTTGCCGCCGCTGTCGTCATCCCAGGCCAGTTGTTTCCCCTCGGCGTCCTGCACGACCAGGACGGAATCCAGTTGGGTACTCCTCATCGTGAGGCGATATTTGGTCTTCCCCGCGAGCTTCACCGCATACTGCTTGGCGGGTAGGGCGATCGACTTGTCCAGGTTCGGGTTGGGGCGCACCTCGACCTTGGGATCGTTGGCCTCGATGGACCCCTCGATCTTGAGCGGCTCCTTGCCGACGGTGTGGACCTTGTCCTGTGCGGAAACGTGTCCGGACAGGACGATCACCATGCCCACAGCTGCGGACCACGTGAAACCTCGCTTCATCCGTTCTCCTCCCAGCAGGTGAAACCAGGGGTCCGTTCGTTCCCGTAGTGGACAATTAGAGAGGTTTAAAGTCCACAATGCCGGTGCGGCCGACGCTGCGTGCAGGCCACAACGCGGGAAGACGGGAACCCGCCCGAGTCGCTTGGAGCATTATGGGGGCCGCACACGGGCGCGGCAAGGAGCGGTCCGAGATTGCCGGCGCGGCGGCCAGCGTTGCGGAACGTCACTCATGCTGCTCTGTCGAAAACCCCTCCCCCCAACCCCCTCCCCGAAGCGGAGAGGGGGAGCAAGCAGAACGGCGTCTTTTCTTCTCCCCCTCTCCGTTGCGGGGAGGGGGTTGGGGGGAGGGGTTTTCGACAGAGCACACTCACGACCGAAAATCCTGCGCCGTGGACACTCGTGGAGGGAAAATAATCTATACTCCCGAAGAGAGCGTGGAGTGTGTGGCGGGATGCTCACGGCCCGTACCCTTCCTGGCGACGGTCTACTCCCCTGGCAAGGCAACAGGGATCCTCAACAATGTCAATGGTCTGTCCCCAATGTCGTGCTTCCTTTGAGCAATCCATCCAGTGTCCGACGTGCCGCGTGCGCCTGCACTACCAGTCGCACAGCCCGGGTTCGCAGGGACACCTCCAGCTGCCGGAAGGCCAATGGCAGCATACGCCCTGGGGCCGCATCGCCGTCGGCGTGCTGGTCGCGCAGGGCCTGGCGTATGGGCTGCAAATGCTCTGCACCGCCGGGCTGCTGGCCGCCAGCGAGGAGTCGACGCGCACTGTCTGGGCCACCATCTGCGGCCTGGTCGTCCTCCAGGGACTGCAAGCCCTCAGCCTCCTGATTGGCGGCGGCCTGACCGCTGCCGGTCAACACCGCGGCATGCTCCTGGGCTCGCTCGTCGGGGTTATCAGCGGGCCTATCTTTGTGATTCTTCACAAGTTGAACGGCGAAGCTCTGACGGAGGTCACGCTCTACGGTCAGCCGATCCTCGCCCTGATCTTCGGCACTCTCGGCGGCCTCCTCGGCAGTGCCATCTGGAAGCCGCTGCCGACGCTGCGGATGCCGGGCGCCTCCGGCGAAGGAGCCAAGCACCGCCCGGTCGGCCGCGCCAAAAGCACCCTCCTCGCGGGGCCGATCGCCTGGGGCCGCGTGGCTGTCGGCGTGGCGATCACAGTCGCGGCCGTCCTTTGGCCGCACACCATCCTGACGTTCGTCGTCGATGCCAGTCAAGGGACGCTGCGTCTCCAATCGAAACTGCAAGCGGAACTCGTCACCTGGGAGATTGCGGGACTGCTCGCGCTGCTCGCCGCTGCATTCGCCGGAGCCACGACGAGCAACGGTCTCAAGCAGGGCCTGTGCGTCGGCGTGGGGACAGCCATTGTGCTCATCGGCACGCACTTCGGCAACCGTGCCTCTGTCCTGGAACACACGGTCCTGTTGGTGGCCAGTGCGTTCTGTTTGACGGTGGTTGGCGGCTGGTTCGGCGGTCAACTCTTCCCGCCCATCGTCGGCCGGCGTTCCAAGATCAGGCCGGTGCTCTAAATAACTCCTCACGAGAGGGAAAGTGGTGAACGAGCGGCGGGGTTTAGCCCCGCCGTCTGGCCGGCGGGGCTAAACCCCGCCGCTCGTTCGCTTGCCCTGTTGCGTGCTGCTATTTAGCGCTGCGCGCCGCGCTGTTGTCTCTGTGCCAGTGCCCGTCGCACCGCCGATCCCAGATGAGTTAGCCGGTTCTTGTGCAGGTACTCGGCCGCTCCCTCGCGGAGGGCTGTCAGGACCACATCCTCGCTTGTCGTGCCCGAGACCATCAGGAATGGGACGTCGGCGCTGCGCTGCCGCAACAGGCGCAGGGCGTCCAGGCCGGTGAACTCCGGGAGATTGTAATCGGAGAGGATCACGTCGGGAG
>DASPXY010001697.1:0-5322 GCA_035637055.1 Gemmataceae bacterium
CCCGCTGGAGTGCGCCCGCTGTTGTTCAGGGTTTTTCGGCCGCTGGCGGCGGCGCTCGGTGCCGTCGACGATGCGCCGCGTCCGCTCCTGGGGCCGTGTCGGTGTCCGGGCGAAGGCCTGCGGGTCGCGCTGGGGGAGGACGCCCAAGTCGTCGAGCGCCTCCCGGAGCACGGGCAGGAGCTGATGGAGCCAGTAGTTGACGCGCGCCGGGCTCAGGCCGAAGAGTTCCGCCAGGATGACTTGCAGGGGATAGGTCTTGAGGTAGACCAAAAGGAACCAGAGTTTCTGTTCCGCGCCCGCAAGCACAACCGTCCGTCCGGCTCCGGCGGCGCGTTGGCGAGGCTGGCCGGTCATGGTCCGGTCGGGCGGGTGCCGGTAGTGGTAGGCGCGGGCAAAGGCCGGCAGCAAGAGTTCAAATTCGGGGAGCGTGAGACCGGTGAGAGCCAGCAACCTCTTCCGGTCGCTCCGTAGCTCTGTGTAGGTCACCATAAAGCTAACGTATTCCTTATTTCGGAAAAAGTCTAATGGCGCCATGAGTCCCGACCTCAGAACAGGCCCGCGTAGTCCTCTTCGATGCGCTTGAGCGAGAGGCGATTGAGAAAATTCGCGTAGCACATCCACGCCGACAGAGCGTGCAGGTCGGCGAACTGCGGCGGCACGAAGCGCGGCGGCACCACCAACCCCTCATCGACCAGCTGCGCCAGCGTCTTGATGTCCGCCAGCGTCGTCTTGCCGCAAAACAGCAGCGGCACCCGCCGCGCCAGGCCGCGGCTCACCGCCAGCCGCACGAAGTTGTACACCAGCACGAAACCCTTGCTGTAACACAGATCCTTCGTGAACGGCCCGCAGTCCTCCGGCAAACTACCGCGGAAAATGCGCATCGTGTGCTGGTAACTCTCGCGGACGTCGTAACCTTCCTCCAGGAAGAAGCGGTACACCTCCAGGAAGTTCGCGCCCGCCTCGGCCATCGCGACGCCCTCGATGCGGTTCGTCAGGCGGCGCAGGCGCCCCGGGTGCGACGCGAACGCCACCAGTTCGGTGATGACCGCCAGCCCCTCCTGCGTGATCGTTGACGACGGCGGCCCCTTGCTCAAAAAGGTGCAGACCGGCTGCGCCTGTCCGTTCAGCGTCGTGCCGACGTGAACCCACCCTTCGTGGACTTCGAGCAACCGCACCTCGCGCGGCGTGAAACGAGCGGTGTCGCGGATCTTGATGTAGTCGCTGCCGGCCGCCGCGTCGGCGACGATGCCGTCGGACAGGCGCACACGCACCGCCGCCGGATCTTTGAAGTAGCCGCCCAGGCGCTCCGTCAGGATGTCCACCACCTGCCGCGCGTCGAGCGACGGCTCCTCGTGGCCGAAGATGGCCTCGTGCGACAGGTTGTCGAGCATGTCGGACATCATGTGTCCGAGATCGGCCAGATTCGGGTCGCCAGCGTGAAAGCTGTCGCTGGCGCTGCCGTAAAGGCGCTCCGACCCCTCGCAGAAGCCGCGCGTGCCGCGCGCCTTGAGCATGTAAACAACCTCGCGATACTCCTGGCACATGCGCGTCATGATCTGGCCGGGAGCATTGAACTCGCCGAGCTGGCGGCGGACGTCGCGCTCGATGGTCTGCAATTCCTGGAGCTTGGCATCGGGGTCGAAGGGCACTGGACGGGCGAGGTAGTAGTCGCGGGTGACGGGCGGCAGTTGCCGGCAGCCGGCGGCGAAGAAGGCTCGCTCGACGTCGTCGTCCCACTTGATGGCGTCGAGAATGCGAATCGGCCGCTGGGCCTCGACAAGCCGATCACTGAGGCGACGCACCATGCACTCGTAATCGGAAAGCGGCCGCGCGTTGGGGCCGTTGGTCGCGGAAGCGGCGTTGCCTTTGCCCATCGTCTTTGTGTGTGTGGCCGCCCGTAAGGGCCAGCCGGAAGAGAATCCCTCGCGTCAAGTTGTCAACGGACGACCTCCTCCCTGGGGTCTAGAATGAAGGACATTGTAACCGATGCAGCGCAGGAAACAACAACCGTGAACCGTGAACCGTGAAGACACCGTTGTGGCACGGTCTCCTGACCGTGCCACTCTTCCCGACCGCAGGTCTCCCCTGGGCTCCCGGTATCCAGGGAGACCTGCGGTCAGTTGCCGTGGCACGGTCAGGAGACCGTGCCACAACGCCCACGGTTCACGGTTTTGAGAGGGCCCTGATAATGCCGGCGGCAAAACTCCTGGCGATGTTGATCAAGCAGGATCTTGAGGGCGACGACGCACTGCTGCGCCTGGGACAGGTACGCTTGCAGGAGGCGGGCCTCGGGGCGGAGATCTACCCGGTCACCCCGGAGCAACTCACCGAGCAGTTGGCCTTCTGTCCCGCCGATCGGCCCTGCACGGCTCACCTGCCGCGCAACCTCAACCTGCTGCTACCCGAGGCGCGCGAGCGCATCCTGGAGTACGCCGTTCGTGCCGCCGGACGGCTCCACGGCCTGATCGTTCACGACGACTGGCAATTCGGCGATCGGCGCGAGCAGGTGAGTCTCGCCTTCCGCGATCTCGACCGCCGCCTGACCACACTGCCGGACGCGCCCCTGCTGTTCGTCGAGTACGCTGCCGGCTTGCCGCCCGACGTCTTCGCCGGGTTCTTCGAGAAGACGGTCGAGCTGCGCCGCGTCTGCGCTTGCATCGACATTTCGCACGTCGGGATCCAGGTTTGCAAGACGGCATTCACCCGCAATTCCCCTGGAGTGGACCTCTTTTCTCTGAGAAATCCGCCGGAGTTGCAGCGGCATATCGAGGACGTTCAGGGAGCGGCGGCGGAGGCGCTGCCGGTGGTCGTCGGTCTGGTGAAGCGGCTGGCGCGGCTGGGCAAGCCGCTGCACTTTCACCTGCACGACGGTCATCCGCTCTCGACGCTCAGCCGCTATGGCGTGTCGGACCACCTGAGCTTTCTGCAGGAAATTCGGCTGCCGTTCGCTTATCGCGGGCGGCAGCTGGTCGGCGGCATCTTCGGACCGGCGGGGTTGCGTGCGATCGTCCGAGCCACGCTGGAGGGACTGGCGCCGGAACGGGTCTCGTTCATGATCGAGGTGCATCGCCAGGAAGGACGATCGCCGCTGGGGGCGTATCGGTCGCTGCTGGCGCACTGGAAAGACGTGACGAACGGCGAGCGGATGAACTACTGGCTCGACGTGCTGCAGGAAAACGCGGTACTGCTGCGCGAGGCGTGCGCCCAGGTGCAAACCGCAAGCGGCTCAGCGGCGGGCATGCGCTGAGCCGCTGATGCGAGAACCCCTCCCCCCAACCCCCTCCCCGAAACGGAGAGGGGGAGCAAGCCACGGACCTTTCTTCTCCCCCTCTCCGTTTCGGGGAGGGGGTTGGGGGGAGGGGTTCTCGCACAGACACTGAGCCGCTTGCGGCAAACATCAGACAGTTACGGGCAATTGACCGGCGGCAGGGTTGGCACCACCGGATTCGTACCGCACCGCACCGCCGTCGCCGGACATGGGAACAGCGGCGTCCCCGGCTGCGCCTGGGCGGGCGTCGGAGCCACGTTCACCTTGCCCCAGTACGCCTCGTAGGCCTGCGCTTGCCGCGTCGCCATGGCCTGCCACTCGCGCACCTCCTTCTGCAGCCGTTCGATCTCCGTCTCCTGGCGGTCGAACTTCTCCAGGTAGCGCCTGTACGCGGCGGCCGTCTGCGGCATCTCCTTCAGGTTCGCCCGCAACCGCTCCTGGTCCTTGGCGATCTCCTGCAACTGCCCCGTCCGCTGCCCCAGCTCGTGCTGGAGCGCCGACAGTTTCGCCTTCAGATCCAGGGCCTTCTCGATGGTCTGCTTGATCTCGTCGCTGGTCGTCACGCCCTTGAGGAGATGGTGCAAGACCTGCTCCTCACAGCCGCACAGCGATACCTGCTCGACCAGGTCGCGCTCCTCGACGACCTCCAACCCGGCCGACTTGCCCCCCGTCACCTTGACCTCGAAGCGGTAGACGTCGCGCGTCCGCTCCTTCGGCTTCGTCTTGCCGGCCAGGCGATACCCGGCGCGGTAGGGGTACTCGATCACGACGGTACGATCGTGCGTGGAGCGGTTCTTGACGTTGTAGGTCCGACCCTCGCGCGCCTTCGCGGTCGCGTAAAGAAGACCTTTCTCGATACGGATTGTCGTCAGAGTGGGCGCCACATTCGCCGCGATCGGCTCGACCTCCGTGCCCAGATCGACCGCGTAGCTGACGAAGCGATCCTCGTCGGGGCGCAGGTCGAGCAGGTGGGCATCGCCCGCGTAGCCGGTGCTCTCGAAGACGGCGACGGGGCCTTGCGTCAAGTGGACGCCGCTGGTGTTCTTCATCCGCAGGGCCAGCAGCGGGAACTTGGCGTGCGTCCCCTCGTTGTAGATGCTGATGCGGGCGCCCTCGACAGGCTTGTTGACGATGGGCAACATGGCCGACTTCTGCCGCGGCAGACTGACGGGGTGCTGAATCACATACTCGAAGAAGTCGCCGAGTTCCGCGCCGGTCGCCGACGCCACGACGCCGTTCTGCAGGCTCACCCCCGCGCCCTGCGATAGCGGTTGCTCGAACCTCGGTCCCTGACCGTAGGCGGGCGGGGGGCTGGGCGCACACGCAGGGGCCATCGGCAGTGCTGCTGGCGGAACGGCGCCCCGATCACCATTGTTGAACTGATTATAGCCCTGCATCGGTTGCTGATACGGCGTCGCCCCGATTGTCGCCCCGACCATCCCGCCGGTCGGCAGCGGTTTGGCAAGTGGTTCGCCGTGAATGGTCGGCTGCAATCCGGTGACGAGTTGCGGCTGCACCGTCGGCCGCGGCAGGTATAGCGGCTGATAAAGGTCCATTTTGAAGGAAATCGGCCGCCCCGACACCAGCGCCAGGCGGACGTCCTTCCAGTCCTCGGTGGTTGGGTTCTCGACCACCGCCCAGCCTTGCAGGAACAGCTTGCCGTCCTTCTTCACCAGCAGGCGGTAGCTCGTCCGCCACAGCGGGCTTTCGATGACGTAACCGACGCGCACCTTGCGTTTGCCCTGGCCGCGGAACGTCAGGCTGACGGCGCGTTTCTGGTTGTCGTGAGCGCCGGCCAGCACTTCCAGGGCGCGGGCGAACTCGCGCTCCATCGCGGGATTGACGAAACGCACGCGCTGGATGTCCGTCAGCGCCACGCTCCGCAGCCCTTCGGTGGACCACAGCGTTAGCCGCGCCGGGGTGTCGGCGAGGGTTTCGAGGGGATCCTTGGCGACAGGCTGGTACGATCGCGAGGTAACAGGCTGGTAATAACTGACAACCGCGGCGCGGCAGGCGGCGCTCACCGGGGCGACCGGGGCGGGGACGGCTTGCCA